>JAKORQ010000631.1 GCA_029777755.1 Planctomycetota bacterium | reverse complement strand
AGCTTCCCGGCGGCCGGGTAACGCCCATTCAACTGCGTGAGATTGGCCTGCTGACCAACCAGTACGCCCACGGGTTTGGCGACATCACCACCCGCCAGGACATCCAGCTTCACTGGATGACCATCGAGGCCTTCCCGGATGCTTTTGACCGCATCTACAATAAGTGCGGCCTGTACACCAACTTTGCCTGCGGCGACACCCCGCGAAACATCGTCTCCTGTCCGCTGGATGGGCTGCTGCACAACCAGATCTGCGATACGCACAACCTCGCCCAGAAGATCTCGGACATGTACCGCGACGGCGGCAAGGAGTTCAGCAACCTGCCGCGCAAGTTCAAGGGCAGTCTTTCCGCGTGCCCGCTGCACTGCAATCAGCCGCAGATCAACGACGTCGCGGCCTTTGGCGTGATCCGCGAGAACGGCGAGCGCGGCATGGGTATCCTGGTGGGCGGCGGCCTTTCGCGCAATCCGCACTTTGCCCAGAGTCTGCGGGTGTTCATCCCCGAGGACAAGGTCGAGGAGCAGTTGCCGGACATCTTCCGCTATGTGGCGCACATCTTCCGTGACTCGGAGGAGTGCCGCTACAAGCGCACGCGTGCCCGCTTCAAGTTCGTCGTGGCCGACAAAGGTTGGCAGTGGGTGCGCGATGAGCTGGAGCGGCGACTAGGCTATCAGCTCATCCACGATGACAGCATCGGCGATCCCCGCGGCGCGCTGCACACCGACCATATGGGCATCGGCAAGCAGAACAACGGCCTGTACTATGTCGGCTCGCCGGTAAAGAGCGGCCGCTGGACCGGCGACCAGATGATCGCCGTCGCCGAGCTGGCCGAGCGCTTCGCCGAGCCTGGCAAGGCCCAGATTCGCCTCTCACAGAAGCAGAACCTGCTGCTGGTGAACATCCCCGAGGCCAATGTCGAGGCGCTTGCGAAGGAACTGGCGGCGATCGGGCTTGATCCAAAGGCGCCCACCTGGCGCACCAACCTGATCAGCTGCACGGGCACGCAGTTCTGCAACCTGGCCGTGACCGAGACCAAGGACCGCGCCAAGGAGATCCTGGAGTACCTGGAGAAGGAAGTGCCGGAGCTGGATTCGCCGATCATGGTATCGGTGAGCGGCTGCCCGAATTCCTGTGCCCAGGTGCACATCGCCGACATCGGCCTGACCGGCACGAAGGCGATCTGGAATGGCGACAAGGTAGATGCATTCGACCTGATGGTCGGCGGCTGCCTGGGTGAAGAGAAGGCTTGGGCGCAGACGATCGTTCCCAAGGTCCCGGCCGAGCTGGTGAAGAATGTGGTGGCGCAGCTCGCCCGCAACTACCTGGCTAATCGCGTGGAGTACAACGACGGCGAGGTCGAGCCGTTCCGGGCATTCGTGGCGCGGAACACCGCCGAGCAACTGTCGGCCTGGTGCGCCATCGAGGGCTGGGAGCCGCCGGCCAGGAAAGTCCGGGTAGCGCGGCCGGTACCGCCGGCGCAAACTCCGGCGCAGCCTGCCGATGCGTAAGTGAGTACAATCACCTTCAGGGACGCGGCCGCGGGTTAGAGGTTTTCACCTAGAGCCTCTCCCCGCGGCCGCGTGTCGTATGCGAAATGCAGGCTGGCACGGACAAAATAGCGTCTAATAACATCCAGTTATTGCAAACTCGGCCATTCGCGATAATTTTCAGCCCAATATGAACTATCAGGCGATCCTCCTATTTGGCGCGCCGGGCAGCGGAAAGGGCACGCAAGGACAGATGGTTGGGCGTATACCCGGCTTTCTGCACATCTCCACTGGGGATCTGTTCCGGTCCCTCGACAAAGACAGCGAAACGGGAAGGATCTTCGCCCAGTACGCCAACAAAGGCCTGCTGGTGCCTGATGATGTAACGGTCGGCCTGCTCAAGAGCCACCTGGAGAAGACTGTCTGCAGCGGCGCATTTGACCCGAAGAAGCATATCGTCATCCTCGATGGCGCTCCGCGCAACGTGAACCAGGCTCGCCTGCTGAAGGAGATGATCGACGTGAGGAAGATCATCTACCTGAAGGCGGCCAACGTGGATCGCATGGTGGAGCGGCTGAAGAACCGCGCCTTAAGCAGCGGGCGCGTCGACGATGCCGATGAGCAGGTAATTCGCCACCGCATGACGGTGTACGCCAATGAGACCGCCCCGGTGCTGGCATGCTATGACAAGGACCTGATCTGCTGCATCGAGGCCGATCAGTCCATCATCCGCGTATTCTCCGAGGTGGTTAATGCGCTGGTGCCGGTAAAAGAGGCCCTCGAGCAGCAGTCGTAGTACAGAAGGTGGTCCCCCCCGGAGAGGTCAGGTATTAGCGACGAAGGGAACGAGTAGGGGGAGAAAACGCGGCGAAACTAGCGCTATGCCGTGACAGGCTTTGTCCTGGGCGCTCCTACAAACACCGAAGTCGCTATGGACATGTTCGCCGAGGATCACCTCCCGCGGGCGGAGACAGCCCGCTCCACTTTGGGTTGGACCGCTCCAGCGTTGCCCGCTTACCTGCTGAGCAGTTCCTTTCGCAGGCTGAGCCCCAAGACGCCCCGAGTATGGTCGATCACGATCCAGTCGTAGGGCCCTTCCGCCATCTTGCCTATGTCAGGCGCCAGTCCGCCGGTGATATGCGCTGAGGCGACCAGGAAGTTCATGCCGAACACGCCATCAAGCGTGATCTTCTGGCCCGTCTGCGGATGCTCCACGCTGATGTCCACCACCAGTACCGGGGCGGGCTTATAAACCAAATCATCCCCTTCCGCAGTGGGTATGCGCATCTCATCGAGGAAGAAACCGGCGGCCGTCTTCTGCCCGCCGATACCCCCGATGGTAAGCGTGAACTGCTTTTCCCTGGGCACGCCTTCCAGCTCGGTAGAGTCGCTGCCATCCGGATTGGTCTTGTAGCGGATGCCGAGGTTGGCGGCCTGCTGCTTGGAGATCATGGATGCGGCCGCCCCCGTATCCAGCAGCCACGCGCCACGCGATGCCCTGCCGTTGTGGCGGATGGTGATGTCGCGGTCGCGGGTGACATTCTCGGGCAGTGTCGGCGCCCGACCAATGAACGGGTTGGCGATGAGAACCGGCTTTGTGGCACTGGCCGGCTCCACCCTCGTGAAGGGAGCAAAGTCGCCATAGCTCATGGCGATGTGCCGGTGCGTCTGCGGAAGCTGTGGGTTCTCCCGCCGCGGATCGATGAGCTGCACACGCAGGGTATCGGAAAAGGTGTTAACCGGGCGGGCATCTATGATGACTATCTTGCCAGCCATCACCGGCATACCAACAACGTCGATGCCGCCGATCATCATGCCCAGCAGTCCGCCGCCGCCGACCGGCCCGATCTGGGCATGCCACGGTCCGCCGGCCGGCTTGAAGCTGGCCGCGTCAGGAGACATCCCCAGCGCCTGGTACGCGCCGATGGAGAGGATCAGCGGCTCGGAGACATGAAACAGGTCCGCCCCGCCGACACCGACATCGTGAAACTCCACCTGCGAACCATTCACCTCGGCTCGCCGGATACCCAATGCGTCGGCCGTCTGTGTGCTGATGGAGATGCCGCTTGCCCCGGTGTCGAGAAAGGCGGCGAAGGTGGAGACTTTCTCGCCGCCCTCGGCATCCAGCCCCAGCATCTTGGCCAGCCCCGCGTCACCCTTTCGCGAAAGAGGCTCCGCTTCCCCCGGCCGGTGCAGCGTGACGGTCACCCGCGGCTGATCCATCGACGCAACCTGTACACCCTCGATGTCGAGGGCTAACAACGTCGGCAAACCGGCGAGGACACCCACCAGACATGAAAGGCGTGCGACTCTCATGCCCACCAGTCTATCGTCTGTTCCTGCAAAACAGGCAGCCAAATGTTTGCTAATACTCGCGATAGCCTCCCGCCGCGGATGGTCACTCCTCCATGTAAGCGTCGCGATCCTCCTCATGCGGATGGTATGTCCAGATCGGTTTGGCAGAGACGCGCATGATGGTGTCGGATCTTCGGCGATCGCGTCCATCCGCCCCACCGTCGTCCTTACGATCCTTGCCGATACTATAGATCACGAGGTGATCTCCCATGTGTGAGGATCGCCATGGCTTGCCGTCAAAGCGATCAACAGGGATGTGCTCGATCACGCGGGCATCCAGTAGCGTTTGCAGATCCAGAGAAGTTCGCCGGTGCGCAGGCGGCATCGCGTGGCAGCGATGGCTAGCATCAGATTTCGCCGACAGGCGCGCCGTTCCACTGCCACCTCCACACTGCGATTTGGGCAGAGGTAACAAGCGGCGTCAACGCTTTGTACCCCTTGCGTGCCACAATGTGAACCAACCCTTGCTTAAGGCAATGCGCGCATGCTAAACTTTGTACGGTGATTTGACGTACAACCCGTATCAGAAAGCTAGCCATGACTGCCCTGACCGCAAGAAGAGACGCCCGGCTGGATTTTCGCCTCAGCCAGGATCACAAGCAGATGATCGAGCAGGCCGCTGCCATCAGGGGCCAGTCTCTTTCCGATTTCGCCATTACCATACTGGTCGAGGCAGCACAGCGCACGGTGGATGCTGCCACGGT
>JAKORQ010000630.1 GCA_029777755.1 Planctomycetota bacterium | reverse complement strand
TCCATGCGCAGGCGGTGGGGGAAGTTGAGAGCGGCAAAGGGAAACGCCCTGGGTGAACCTGGGCAATCAGAAGGAGAGACAGGCCCATGACAAACGAAGAAAGTCAGATAGTCCGGCTCTCTGGCAAACGGCTGAAGTGGCGAGTGTCTGCTGTGCAAATACCCCCGGGGTGACTCGAACACCCGACCGGCGGTTTAGAAATCTTCCTGGCGATGGTTGTAACATCCAGTGTCAGAAACAGCTTACGGCAAGCGAAGTCGACGGGCGTAGTGCCGGGCGTAGTACCCCTGAGGACAGAACAGCCGAAGGGGGCATCGGGGATGCTGACCTGGCCGCGATCGTCGATGCGTGGCCTACGCTGCCTGAACCGATCAGGGCCGCTATCCGCGCCCTGGTCAACACCACCCACCGGATGGGCGGGTAAAATCTCTGGGCGAAACCAATGTGGACCGTACCGCCAGCCGTACGCAAAATCTGGCAAAATTGGCGATCTGAAACAGAGGCAACCATGCGTGGACGACCACCCAAGCCGACGCGACTGAAAGTGATCTCTGGCACCTACCGCGCCGATCGCCATGGGCCGAAGGCGCGTAATGAGCCGATGCCGAGGCGCGGCCGTCCGCAATGCCCCTCCTGGCTCTCAGGAGAGGCAAAGTCCAAATGGCGGAAGATCGTGCCGGAGTTGGATCGTTTGGGACTCCTGACACTCATAGACGGGGATTGCTTGGCGGCCTACTGTCAGGCATGGGCGGAGTTCCGATTGGCCACGGAGACGTTGGCCAGCGAGGGGCACTACACCTCTACCGCAGCAGGAGGGCTGAAGCCGCATCCCGCTGCCACGATGCAGCGGAACGCGTGGCGAGCAATCAGGGAGTTTGCCGCTCTCTTTGGTCTGGATCCATCGAGCCGAAGCAAACTATCGGTGCCGCCTGTGCAAGAGGCTATGGACCCGCTGGAAGCGCTGCTCAACTGCGACAACACGGATACCGAATGATGGACGACACAACCGCCGCCGGGAATGCATCTGAAGGGAGGCGCCGCCTCGGCTCCACTGAACCGGCTGCGCGCCGAACGGCACTACGCACCGCTGGTGCCGATCGTGGCTGAGCTGCGACGCCAGGGAATGAGCCTGCGACAGATCGCCCGTGAACTGGAACGCCGAGGGATCAAGACCCGCCAGGAGTGGACGCGCTGGCACGCTAACCAAGTAAGGCGCATCCTCGGCCGTGTGGGTGGGGAGTAAGTCGCCTTGCCGCTCTTGCCTAGACCGATGTACACTGCTGGGGATGGCGGTCGACGGGCCGCCTGAAGATGGCTGATCGGCCGAGGCGCGCCCCTGCCTGCGTGCCTCGGCGGATCGGCTCTCCCCAGCAAGGCAGGACATCTCAGCATGCACTCATCCAATCAGCGAGAGCGACTCGCATCCACACCAACCACACCCGGCACCGAAACGCACCCGGACTATCACCTGGAGCGCGCTGCCGAGGGGGCCGGCCGGCCGATCACCCGAGCCGAGATGGAGGAACTGCGCGACGCCATCCACGCATTGCCGTTCTGGCTGTCATATCCGCCCATAGACGCCGCTGAACGAAGAGAGGTATCCGTGGAGTGGCAGACTATCGATCGCCTGACAACCCACCCGATCCCGATACCGGGCGAGGCCGCGACTGTCTGGACACATCGACTACGCCTGGCCGCATGGGAGGTGTACTGCTGCGCGATCGGCGGGGGCAGGGCATGGCCCGCGG
>JAKORQ010000069.1 GCA_029777755.1 Planctomycetota bacterium | reverse complement strand
GCAGAACCTGCTTACAAGTGTGACAAAGTTCCGGGTGCTCTTGCCTGATGCTTACGATCAGGCGTCACCCAATGAGACACCAGCAACCGCATCTGACCTTGGTTTCGTCGGTGGCAGCCGCACAATTGAAAATCTGACGCTGCACAGTGGCCTGGACACCGATGTGTTCAAGTTCACCGCCGACGCCAGCGGCGAAGTGACCATCACGCTTGATTACGACGAAGGCTTCTGGGCTGGCATCCCCTACATGACTTTCGTTGCCTATGACAGCAGCCTTTCGCCCATCGCTGACGCTGACGGGGCAGATAACAGCATCAGCTTCAATGTCGTGAAGGGGCAGACCTATTACATCGAGGTTTTCAGCGACATCGGTTTCTATGCCGACAGCTACTCCATCACCATCAATGCGCCCGCCGAGGCGCCACGAGTAACGGGTGTGTTTGCCAGGGGCAGCGCGTGGTCCCAAAGCCTGCTGGATTACCTGCAGGCCAACGGCATGGGTAGTAGTGAATATGGCTACGCCATCCCCGATGGCCTGGGCCAGTTGCGCGACCTGCCATGGAGCAATATCGACGAGATTGCTCTGACGTTCAGTGAACCGATCGAGGCCTCGGCCATCTCGGCTGCGCTGATAAGCGGCAGGCTTGAGAGCACGGTGCCGATCGTCACAGAACTCAGCGATGACGGCATGGCGCTCAAGATCAAGATCTCGGCCGCGCTGGAGTGGGATAAGTATCTGCTGCGATTGAGCGGCACGGGACAGTCAGGTATCCGCGATCGCGCCGGGCTCCTCCTGGATGGCGAGTGGACGAATAGCGCTGACACCTTCCCCTCGGGTAATGGTTCACCTGGCGGCGACTTCCTGTTCAGGATCGATGTCCTGCCCGGAAACTCGGATGATTCGGAACGCGTCAACTCACTTGACTACAACGTGGTACGCAATGCATTGCCGGCTTCGATCACGTCACCGGCATATAGCGTGTTTGCGGACCTGGATGGCTCCGGGCGTGTTGGGGCGCTCGATGCGAATGTGGTCCGCGACAACCTGTTGCGGAGGATCGAGGGGATACTTGAGCCGGATGCCTCAATCCTGACGTGACAATCGAACGAAATTCGGCGTTGCTGAGCTTGGCCGGGACATATTAGACTCGGCTCTCGAAGGAGGCAGATAATGCGACTCGCTTCTCTGGGAATTGTCCTTGCTACCGCCGCCGTGAGTTCGGTGTGCTCTGGAGCCATGACGGTGGACATCCAGGACTACACGGCACCGGTGATGCCTGATGCATACAGCATCCAGGTTCCTGTGGTTATCGACTTTGAGCCGGACACGGAAACAGCGCAAATCAATGGCTACCAGGCGCTGATAAGGTCGGCGGTCTCCGGCCCGGACAACAGCGTCACGATATCTGGTTACTCGATGGCGCCCAACGGCCTGCTGCAGGATCCCCAGGTCATCTTCGGCGACATCGTCGATGGCCAGGAAGTCGATGTCGTGGGGGACTTCGCTATCTCCGCCGGAACGGCGACTGACGGCATGATCCTGTTCTACATTGACGTCAACATTGGCGCCGGGGCTTCGGGAGTCTACACGATCGAGTGGCTCCTCAAGTTCGGCGCTGACGGGAATTACGTCTCGGACAACAGTGGCGTGATCGCCAATGTGACGTTCAGCGATGGCGTCATCAGCCTGGTTCCCGAGCCGGCGACCTTGGGCATTATCGGGTTGGCCGGCCTGATGCTAGGGCGTCGTCGTACTGTCCAAGATCAATCACGAAGGTAATCGAGAAGCTCCATCCCTGCTGGGTGGAGCTTTTTCTTTTTCTGGGCTACCGAATGAGTTGGCATGCGCATCGCCTGATCAGGCTTACTCAATGAACATGGCATCGCCATAGCTGAAGAATCGATAGCGCTGCTCGATCGCGATACGATACAGGCGACGTTGCTCATCCAGGCCGATCAGAGCGGCCACCAGGGCTATCAGTGTTGACCGTGGCAGGTGGAAATTCGTGATCAGTGCCGAGACGTGTTTCCAACGATATGGCGGATAGATGAATATGCCGGTTGAGGAGGTCTTCGGCTCGAAGTCATCGTTCGCGGGCTGACTTTCCAATACGCGGGCCGAGGTTGTGCCCACGGCGATGATCCGTCTTCCCTCGTGCCGGGCGGCGTTGATTGCCCGGGCAGCCTCGGGAGAGATGGTGTAGCTCTCGACGTGCATCCGGTGCTGCTCCAGCGTCTCGGCCGAAACCGGCTTGAACGTCCCCAGCCCAACGTTCAGCGTCAGCCAGGTTCTCTGTACTCCGCGTTTTTCCAGCTCGCCCAGCAGTTCATTGGTGAAGTGCAGCCCGGCCGTGGGGGCGGCAATTGCCTCGCCAGAGCGGGCAAAGACGGTCTGGTATCGCTCGCGATCTGCGCTGTCGCGCTCGTCATGGTCGCGCTTGCGGTGGATGTAAGGAGGCAGCGGCATCCGTCCAAGGCGATCTAGAACTTCGCGTGCCGGCCGCGGATCTGTAAGTCGCACCTGGTAGTTGCCTTCATCGTCCTTGCTGATTACATCCATCGATAGGTCAGGGTCATCAAGGAAGGTCAGCCGCTGGCGCTTTGCGCCCCCGACATTGCGGAGCATCACCCGCCAGTGACCCTGCGAAACCTCACTGAGGAAAAGCCCTTCGACGTGCCCGCCGGATTGCTTGCGCAACGAGAACCGCGCCGGCAGCACGCGGGCATCATTGAATACCAGCAGGTCTCCCGGCCGAAGCAGACGTACGATATCGGCAAAGCGAAGATGCTCCACCTCCTGCGTGGAGCGGCGGTAATGCATCAACCTGGAAGCCGCCCGCTGCGGAGCAGGAGACTGAGCGATCAGTTCTTCGGGCAGGTCGAAATCCAGTTCGTCGGTACGCATCGGTAGGAAATAGATATTCACCGCAATGCGATCCGGCAAACGGCTATGTTGCCGCCCGGTCGCGGGTTGATTCAGGCCACCAGCTCGTTCAGGCGATCGATCAGCATCCGCAGCCGGCCCTGGTTGCGCTTGTTGAAGCGGAAGACCAGTCGATGCAGATGCTTCAGGTCAGGCTCATCCTTTTCCACCGGCAGGGCCTGGCAGCAGTACATTTCGCCGCTGGTCTGTATGTCGGCGAAGTCGCGGTTGAGTTGTGCCAGTTGCCCGGCCGAGGGCTTCTGCCGAATGCGGATGATCAGGTTGTCGCGGTGGTAGCGGATGGAGTGATAGTTGGCGTAAAAGCGCGTGATCTCCTCGACGGCCTCGGAGACCTTGTCGGTGATCTTGTAGAGCGCCAGGTCCTCTTCGCTGATCAGGCGATGCCCGAGCAGCATCTCGCGCACGAAATGGTCCCATCGCTTCCAGAAGGTTCCCCCCGGCGAATCGATCATCACGATCGGAGTGGGGACCGACTTGCCTGTCTGGACGAGCGTGAGCACCTCAAAACCCTCGTCCATGGTGCCGAATCCGCCGGGAAACAGGGCGACGGCGTGGGACGAGCGCACAAACATCAGCTTTCGCGTGAAAAAGTACTTGAAGTTGATCAGCTTCTTGTTGCGGGCGATGTAGGGGTTGGTTTCCTGCTCAAAGGGAAGGCGTATGGCAAGCCCGAAGGAAGGATCCGGGCCGGCGCCGCCGTGACCGGCAGCCATGATGCCGCCTCCCGCTCCGGTGATGACCATCCATCCGAGTGCCGCCATCTGCTTTGCGAAGGCGGCCGCCTGGCGGTAGTCGGCGTGGTTTTCCGGCGTTCGCGCAGAGCCGAAGATACTGACCTTGCGGACGTCACGGTATGGATTGAAGACCTTCAGGGCGTAGCGCAGCTCCTTGAAGCTCTTGGCGGCCAGCTTCAGGTCGCCGCGGTTGTTGCCGTCGCGCAGGAGCTTGAGGGTAGTGAGCACCATATCGGCGATGAGATCACCGTCGGGTATGTCTTTAAGCTCCTCGGCCAACTGCTGGCCCATTTTCAGGACGGCATCAAATTCCGCCTTGGGGAGCCTATGCGGATGCTGCGCGGTTTCCTGGGTCTGTTCCAGGTTTTTCGTGTAGTCTGTGGAACCCATCCGACCCATTATATGCCTGCATGGCAGGCCATCAGCCGGCCGGGAGCACGGCATGCCCGACATTGACAAGCCAACCAGCGGGACTAATCTTTGCTCCTGGAGTTCAGAATCAAGGAGACCATCCATGGATAAGGTTCGTGTGGGCGTAATCGGCGTGGGTAGCATGGGCAGCGTGCACCTCAGCTACCTCAATTCCGTCGAAGGCGCGGTGCTGGCTGCGGTATGCGATATTGACGAGCAGAAGCTCAAGGAGCGTTCGACCCAGTACAACGTTCCCGGTTTCAAGGACTACAAGGAACTGCTGAATTCGGGACTGTGCGACGCAGTCCTGATCGCTACCCCGCACTACGATCACCCGATCATCACCCGCGACGCATTCGCCAAGGGCCTGCACGTACTGTGTGAGAAGCCGATTGCCGTCGACGTCAAGGAGGCGCGCATCACCAATGAGCTGTACCAGAGCAAGTACGCCGACAAGCTGAAATTCGGCGTGATGTTCCAGATGCGCACCAGCCCGACGCTGCGGAAGATCAGGGAACTAATCGCCGACGGCGAACTGGGTGAGCTGTTCCGCTTTACCTGGATCGTCACTGACTGGTTCCGCACCTGGACGTACTACGCTTCCGGCGGTTGGCGCGCCACCTGGACCGGCGAAGGCGGCGGCGTGATGCTCAACCAGTGCCCGCACAATCTGGATCAGCTCCAGTGGTTGCTGGGCGGCATGATGCCCAACCGCGTTACTGCGGTGGCGACTGTCGGCAAGCGTCACCCGATCGAGGTCGAGGATGAGATGAACGCCATCCTCGAGTATCCCAATGGCATGATCGGCCACTTCATCACCACCACCGGCGAGGCGCCCGGCACGAACCGCCTGGAGATTGCCGGCGATCGCGGCAAGCTGGTGCTTGAGCATGGCAAGATCACCTTCTACCGCACCCGCACGACCGTGACCCACGTGCTCCAGAACAGTCCTGAGTCCTTCGGCGGCGCGGAAACCTGGGAATGCGATATCCCGGTCAGGTCGCGCGGTCCCGAGGGCCACAAGGCCATCACCCAGAACTTTATCAACGCCATCCTCAAGGGTGAGGAACTCATCGCCGAGGGCGTTGATGGCGTGAAGGGCCTGGAGCTGGGCAATGCCATGATGCTCGCCGGCCTCACCCGCAAGATTGTTGAGTTGCCCGTTGACGGCGACGAGTATCAGCAGTTCCTGAAGGACATGGCTGCGAAGTACGGCGGCAAGAAGACGCTGGGCCAGCGCAAGGCCGTCGTGGACATGGCCGCTTCGTTCAAGTAATCCAGCGCGATTACAGTTCGGTATAATGGCACAAGGCACGAGCTAAACTCTCGTGCCTTGTGTCATATTCCAGGACGGGCGATGAAGTTTGGGCGCATCAAACGGCAGCATGGCAGGGTCGGGGGGCTGGATGAACTCCTCGACCGCATCGTCCGCGATTGCCCCCATGTATCACGCATCGTCCCTGGCCGCATCAAGGTCCGCCGGGGCAAAACCCCACCCAGTTTCCGCGTGCAGTATCCCACTCCAGCCGGCCTGAAATGCCTGTTTACCTCAACAGGCACTGTCCAGGAGGTGTTCCTGATCTGCAAGGATGCCGACGCGGCGCGTCAATGGCTGATAGATAGCGGCATCGCTGAGGCGCACGACAAGTAGAGGTATATCCATCACGCACGCTCTGGCGTGATCAGCCGTTGCGGCTTGGCGCCGCGGATGCCCAAGGCGGCGACGAAACGTCGTTTTAGAATATTGCGATGGCGATCGAGTGTCTCTTCTGATAGGTCCGGCAGGGGGACGTAGCCGCCGGCCTTGTTGGGATGCCCGCCTCCGTGGCCGATGCCGCGAATCACTTTCGAGATTATCGCCCCGGCCCGCTCCGAGGCGCCTGGCGTTGCGCGAATCGATATTACCATCCCCTTGCCGCTCAGGCCGGTGACCATCACCCAGCGGCTGTTCTCGTAGCGCAGCAGGAAGTCGGCCATCACCGCGGGCTGCTCGGGTGAATCGATCGGGCCAAGGTGCGTGACCAGGGCATGGTCGTAGATCACGGCATTCTTCATTGCACTGTAGTACGCCTGGAAATAGCTGCGCGGAAGATCCACGAAACGGATGCGGTACAGCTTGCGGGTATCGGCGATTAGTGTAAGGGCGGATAGCGCCATGTTGTCGAGTTCGCCGGGATGCCCGGCCGCTCCTGCGAGGTCGGACTCGATGCCGTAGAGCATCAACGCCGCGATGTCCTTGGGGATGTCGATATCCGCCTCCATGAAATACCCGAAGACAATCGAGGAGGATGCACCCACGTTCCTGCGGACATCGGTGAAGGGAGCGCGGCATCGTTTACCGCGTATGGCCGGGTGATGGTCGATCACGGCGACCGGGCACATGTCGTCCGGGAATGGTGAGTTGGTGAATGCGGGCTGGCAATCCAGCAGGCAAGTGGCATCGAACTTTGAAAGGTCGATCTTGTCCCACGGAACGTACCTTGGCAATGTGTAGGAGGCGAACACGCGGTTCAGACCGCCGCCGAGGGTGCCCTTGAACGAGGTGGCGACATTCGCCTCGGGCAGGAGCTGCTGGAGCAGGTATGAGAGGCCGATGGCGGCGGCCAGTGCGTCCGGATCAGGGTGCTCATGGGTGGTCACGAGGATGCGCTGTTTGTCCTTCAGTTGCCTCACCAGGTGCTTCACGCGCGGACGATGGGAGGCTTTCCGGTCAAAGCGCCTGGCAG
>JAKORQ010000629.1 GCA_029777755.1 Planctomycetota bacterium | reverse complement strand
GAATAATGCGCTCCCTCGGGCTCTACAACACCCTGCCCGGGATCATCATTCTGTACACCGCATTCCGGATCCCGTTCACCACCTTCCTCATCCGGTCGTACATGATCGACCTGCCGACCGAGCTACGCGACGCGGCCATCGTGGACGGCGCCTCACTCTGGCAGATGTTCTGGCGGGTCACGATGCCGCTGTGCTACCCAATCCTGATCTCCGCGGCGATCCTGCAGGCGCTGTTCTCCTGGAACGAGTTCGTATTCGCCCTCGTCTTCATCAAGGACGACGCCCTCAAGACCATGCCGGTAGGCCTCATGGCGCTGCAGTCCAAGCTCACCACCAACTGGCCGGTCGTATTCGCAGGACTGACGATCTCGGCCATACCGATGGTCTTGGCCTTCCTCTTCGGTCAGCGGCACTTCGTCAGAGGCATCACCGAAGGCCTGGGCAAGTAACGGCCTGGCCGCAACCGACGCGGCCCGGCGATGTAGTGGCGATCAAACAAGTGAGAGTCGAGGCCTGCCCGAATGCGGTTGGTACGTTCATTACTGCCCTCAGCGACGTTGGCTGGAGAGCCGATCGTGATCATCCTGATCGAAGCCGTCCTGGCGGCATCGAAGCTCTCGATTCCCTTCATGACCCTCTACTTGGTCCAATCCCACGGTCTCGACTACGCCACCGCCGGGCTCTTCATCGCCGTCCGCGGTCTGGGCGGGTTGGCAGCGGTGATGCTCGCCGGCGCCGCCGCCGACCGGTTCGGCGAGAAGCCAGTGATGCTGATCCTGCTCGCCGGCGCCAGCGTCAGTGCTCTGGCGATCCCGAGCCTTCACACTGTCGACGCGCTGCTGCTCGGCTTCTTCTCCCTTGGCGCGTTCGTCAACGCCGTGCAGCCGGCCTTCTCCTCGATGGTGGTCCGCACGATGCCTGTGCGATCTTGGACCGAGGTCTACGCAGCCGAGTACTGGGCACTGAATATCGGGTTCGCGATCACAGCATTGGTCGGCGGCCGCATCGCCGTCCACAACTTCGACTGGCTGTTCTACGGTGAAGCGGTCGGCACTTTGGCCGCGCTCGTGCTAGTGATCAAGCTCCTCCCACCGACGCTCCCGAAGGAGCGTCGGACCACCGTCGGAAGCACTGACCAGAGAGCTCTGGGGCGGGCACGGGAATGGCTGGCGGTCATATCGCTGGCGACCCGCGACCGCCTAGCCATGGCGCTAGTCAGTTCCACGCTGCTGCTCGCAATGTGCCTCTCCCAGATGACGTCAACGCTACCGCTCGACATGGAGGCTCTTGGCTACAGCCCCGAACTGTACGGCTATGTCATTTTCCTGAACGGGGCCCTGTTGACCCTGCTCCAAATCGGAGCTGGTCGGCTGATAGCCCGCAGGAACCGCTCACGCGTGCTCGCCCTCGCAGCAGGTGTGTCTGCGGTCGGGTACACGATGATCGCCCTCCCACCCAGCAGCATCCTGCTCATCCTGCTCAGTCTGACTGTCTGGACCATCGGAGAGATGATGGACGCACCGGTGCGCAACTCAGTGGTGACCGCACTCGCCAAGCCGGGCTCCAGGGCGCGCTACCTAGGGCTGGTGTCTGCCGCGCTCACAATCGGCTACTGCATAGGCCCTTGGATCGGAGGGTGGGTGCTTCAAGCCGCAGGCCGCCAGGCGCTGTGGTTGAGCACCGCTGGCTGCGCCATCGCATGCGGACTGATCCGCTACGCAATCACCTCCCGCGTGGAGCACCGAGTCGCTCGATCCCTCCACCTGCGCGCCGAGCTTACCGAGGCTCGTTGCTCAGAACCAACAGATTGAGAAGGGCGTCAGGCGGGCGGCACTTCGCTCCCCGGTGGCAAGCTAATCTGCTTGCTGAGCCCATCAGCTTCGCCATCAACGTTCGTGGCCGCAGACCCACCTGCTCTCGCCAGCGATCATCACCT
>JAKORQ010000068.1 GCA_029777755.1 Planctomycetota bacterium | reverse complement strand
TGTCCTCGCCTCTTCTTGAAGGCATTGATCTGGCCGTCAACTTTGGAAAGACCTGGGCGCTTAAGGGCTTGAGCATCAGCGTCTCTGGTGGCCAGCTTGTTGGCTTGATCGGCCCGAATGGCGCTGGAAAGACCACGCTTCTGCGTGTTCTCAGCGGGCTTCAACGCCCGGTTACCGGGCAGGTCCTGGTGCATGGCGGATCGCTCGACAAGGACCGTGACCTGCTGCGCCACATCGGTTTTACGCCCGATACGCCGCCCGCATATGAGCAGCTCACTGTGCGCGATTTCCTGCGCTTCATCGGCCGGGGCTATGACCTTCCCCCGGGCGAAACGGAAGAGCGCATCGACTTCTGGCTGGAGCAGCTATGGCTGAAGGAAAAAGCCAACGAGAAGATCAAGGCTCTTTCCCGCGGCATGCGGCAGCGCATCGGCATTGCGCGAACCATGATGCCCAACCCCAGCGTGGTGCTGCTGGATGAACCGGCGGCCGGTCTTGACCCGGCCGGGCGAGCGCAGTTCCGCCAGTTCCTTGTGAACTTGCGCGAGCAGGGCAAGGCCATCATCGTATCCTCGCACATTCTCGCCGACATGGATCAGTACTGCTCCCATATCGGCATCATGAGCGCCGGCGAGATATTGCGCTTCGGCACAGTCTCGGAGATCGCCAACGGCGAGGCATCGCATCGCTGTCACTATGTGGTTGCCCTGGCACATCCGGTTGCTGACCTGGAAGACCAGTTGGCCGAGATCGCGGATGTCCGCCTGGTCCGCTCTGACAGGCTGGAGTTTGAGATCGAGTATGGCAGCTCACGCGACCAGGCTGCCGAGCTGCTGGCGGCGCTGGTTGGCAGGAAGATTCCTATCGCAGCGTTCGCGCCGGCCGAGCTGGACCTGGAGCAGGCTTACCTTCAGACGGGAATCAGGCAGGTGGACTAGGAGATGCAATGGGGCAGCTAACCTCAAATGCTCTTGCATGGGCGGTGTTCCGTTGCGGCGGCGGATTCCAGAGGTCATTGGGCTACGTCGCCGTTTACGCCGCACTGGTGTTTGGCGCGATGGTCCTGGCTACCGCCAGTTCCTTCAATGGGTACAGGGATGTGATGGAAGGGACTCCCCGGCCGCTGCTTATCATGCAGTTTGTGATCATGGGGCTGGCGGTTGGTTTTTCACTGGTGACCACTATCCAGAAGGACGTCACTTCCCAGATCATCGAGTCGCATCGGCTGATGCCGGTCAATCCCCGGCTCGCTGTGCTCGGGTACGTAGCCGGTAGTGCCGCGCCGTTTGGCCTGATCGCGCTATTCAACTTCATCGTCGGGGGAATAGCAGCGGGAATCGCGGGCCTGCCGATTGGATGGTGGGTCGCCGCCAACGTTGTCATCTTGTCCTTCTGTGCCTTCCTGTGGACCTTGCTCGCGGGCGCGGCGTTCTATGGCAATGCCGTCGCTCTCTTCTGCATAGTACCCTTTGTTCTGGTACTCATAAGCGGCGGCGAGGCTGGGTACATCCTTCCATCGGTCCGGATGCTCGTTTCCCCGGTGGTTGGCTCGAGCGCGGTGAGCACCAGTGTCCTGGGATCTGAGCAACTGCAGCTCTGGTTTGTCTCACTGCTGCTCCAGGCAGGCGTGGCGTGGGTGTTCGTCGAGATGGGGGCCAGGCGCTATCGCTCGGCAGATTTTCCGCCACTTTCCGCATCGTGGGGATTGTTCCTGCTGGCATTGCTGGCTGCCAGTGCCATCATCTCAATCCACACGTATCCCCGGGCGACTTTTCTCAATCAGGAGTTCATGGTGGTGGCGGCGAGTATCAGCCTCGTCATGGTGGCGACCATCATCATCGTCTCGGCGCTCGCATCCGACTCGATCGAGAAGATGGCTCTTTCGGTTCGCGTGTTTGACCGGACGACCGTTCTGCTTGTCTGTGCAATTCCGCTGATCGTAGGGGCCTTTGGCGCCTGTTCCCCGGATACTGAGGACAAGACGTTGCGCTGTTTTCTGACCGTCGGAAGTTTCTTCATCTGGTCCTTGCTGGTCGCCGCATGGACTAAGCGGCTCCTTCTCCACAACTGGAGGATGACGGGGATCTTTACCGCGGCCCTGGCGATCATGCTTACGCCCATGATGGGCGCTCTACTGCTGCACAGCGAGATCAGTACCGCGGGAGCCGTCATCATGCAGATCTCACCCCTTGCGATGGTGGCCGCGATATGGAGTGATGACGATTTTGGCGCAAGACTACTGCCGCTGGCCATCCAGGCGGCACTGGCCGCGTTGGGCATGTTCCTGCTCCATCGCAGGATCAGGGCGCTACGACCGCCGATGATCAAGCCGGTGGCGTGATATCCCGGTCTTTCGATAGTGGTGCAGTCACGGTAAACTCTGCCCACCTATGAGCCTGAAGACGCTGATTCTCCGTACAGCCGGTACCAACTGCGATGGCGAAACCGCCCATGCCTTTGAGCTTGCCGGCTGTGAGTGCGAACTGGTCCATATCAACCGTATCCTGGAAGATAAGAACCTGCTGGATC
>JAKORQ010000628.1 GCA_029777755.1 Planctomycetota bacterium | reverse complement strand
CCCAACCGGATATCGTTTGGCAACAACGCCCGCATCGAGGGAGTGATCATCTTCGAGAAATCAAGCGGCACACCGGGGGAAGACAAATTCACGATCCCTAACAGCGCGGAATTCTACCCAATTCCTGGTGACTCTCAGTACGATGCCGTGCGTGAAGCCACCGCAGGCTATGCGATCCTGGCCCCCACTGCCGCCGTCACCATAAACAACAACCTCAATGTAAACGGCAGCATCATCGCGGACACCATCTCCATCAAGAACAACGCCAGCGCCACGCTCAACGATGGCATCATCCTGGCGTACTCGAGCCACGCGAACGCCATCACAGTTGGGAATGGCGGCAAGCTAACGTTCAACAGTAGCGGCGAGGTCACTGTTCCATCGCAGGGTATTTCAGATAAGGCAGCGCGTGCCTACGCGTATGATCCGGCCGGCTATCGGGAGGTGGTCAAGTGACAAGATCACCCATCCGACGCCGGTTCAGCCTCTCGGGCATGTCGCTGACTGAACTGATCGTAAGCCTTGCCATCGGAGGGATGCTGATGGCGGCCGTAGCCGTGGCTGTGGAATCAGGAGCAAGGAGCCTGGCCTGCAATCGGCAATACGCACTGGACGTTCACACAGCCGCCAGGGTTCTACATAACATCACCTCGGCCATCCGCTGCGCGGAGTACATCAAACTGGAAGGCGCAGCTCCGCATGGCAGTGGGCGAAAGGCAAAAAGCCTGACTGTTCAGCCACCACCGCTGGATGGCACGCTGCCCCCGAGGATTGCCTATCGCTGGGATCCATCGAACATGGTCCTCATCCGGCACGAGAACGCCGATGATGACAGCCCAGGCGCGCAGACCGGCCAGATCGCATTGCGCGACATTGAGTTTTACACGCAGGAAGAAACCGACGAAGGCGGCGGCAGCATCATCAGGGCCGTCACCATAACTGTCACGGCTGGGCAGGACAGCGAAAGACCCGTGACACTCACTGCCACCGCACGGCCACGACAGAAGCTATGAGCACCAACGGTAACTCACTCTTGATCGCGGAGCCCGTTCACGCTCCACCTGCCCTCCTGCGAGCGCGATAACACAGTGATGAAATAACATTGACTTGCGGCGGGCAGTTGCAGTATTGCATCTGTCATGGGAGCTGTACCGCCAACCATCTCGGCCAGCGGGCCGCGCATAAAGCGTGGCTCGACGCTGATGGAAATTGCGATCGTGATCGTGATAACCGGCGTGGCGATTACAGCGCTGATGGAGTTTGTCGTCGCCGCGACCAGGGGCAATCGCTCGCTCAACGAGTATTACGTCGCCACCATACTGGCGAAATCCGGGCAGGAGTGGGCTGCCACGCGCTCCGAGGCCGAGCTGCTGGCGTTTTTCGCCGGCCAGACGGAGAAGCAGCTTACCGGGCTGCTGGATGCCAATGGAGAAGTCGCGGCGGATCCGGCCTACGATGGTTACAGCCATGTTTTCAGCTACCGGAAGGTGAGTAGCACCGATCCGGCAGCC
Organism: Planctomycetota bacterium; assembly: GCA_029777755.1. Taxonomy (GTDB): domain Bacteria; phylum Planctomycetota; class Phycisphaerae; order Tepidisphaerales; family Tepidisphaeraceae; genus CAIQIQ01. The sequence goes on along the minus strand of JAKORQ010000628.1, from coordinate 65 downwards.
ACGGACAGTGAGGGCGATCTCTACGAGATCAGGGTATCTGTGAAGCGGGGGGAGGAAACGCTTTG
>JAKORQ010000627.1 GCA_029777755.1 Planctomycetota bacterium | reverse complement strand
CGCAGCAAGCTAGGCTAAACCGTGCGTTTGTCAATTATCCTGCAGGTGGTGGCGGAGGAGGCGCCGGCGGGGGAGGAAGATGATTGCTGTCTCGCGGTGGCACCGGTGGAGGCGGCAACTCGTCAACACCGGGAGCAGGGGGCTGCGGCGGTTCGGGCATCTGCGGATAGGGCGGCTGCATCTCCTGTGGGTAAGGGACTGGCCATGCCTGAGAGGGGGATGGCATTGCAGGGGCGCCCAGTGCCCTTATCTGCAGAGCGATCAGCACTCCCAGGATCACCATCGGCACGATGTTGCCGCAGGTGTCCTGGATGGATCCCCCGGCGATGCTGGCGATCATCCCGACAAGGCCAAGCAACAGGAGGATCACGGTGATCACCAGCGAAGTGATTACCGCCCATCGCGCACCGCGCCAGATGAATATCCCAAGCACGACCAGCAGCAGGCCGGGAACCCCTGAGCATCCGCCAGCAGTCAGCAGCAGCCTCTTCAGTTCACCCCGCGAGCCGGCCATGTTGATCAGCTCCCGCTGCTGCTCGGGAGCTACGCGGTCCAGCAGGCCAAGGGCGCCCAGCATGCAGAATGCGAGCAGCACGCCCAGTGCGCCGATGATGATCTGCGTGGTGGCGGCCGCGCGGTGTGGCGTTGTTGCGGGGGTATTGATTGCGTAAGGATCGAATGCCGGATATCCGCCGTACTGCTGGAATCCGGGGTCCTGGCCGGGAGGGTAGCTCACTTTCCTGGCTCCTTCTCAACTGTGACGCCGCCGGTGGCAGCGCCTGATGTCATGACCAGCGAGGCGAGTGCTATCGCGGCCGTCTCTATCCGCAGAACAGTCGTGGTCAGCCGGACGGGGACGAACCCGGCATCGAGGAACTCGCCGATCTCCTTTTCCGTCCAGCCGCCTTCCGGCCCGATTGCCGCGACGACCTCGCCGGGAGGCAGCGTTGCGATCGCCTGGTTGATCGGCATGGCGTCGACTTCTGTCGCCAGGCACCACCTGCTTGCGCCGGGCGCGATCTGGCAGATTTCGTTGACTGTGGCCGGCGCGGCGATGTTCATGATGCTGCTTCGCCGGCACTGCTTGGCCGACTCGGCGGCGATTCGTCCCCAGCGCGAGAGCTTCCCTTGCTCCGGATGCACCACTGTCCTGCTGCTGGCAAGGGGAATGAGCGTGTCGACGCCCAGCTCGCTGAGCTTCTCAACCATCCAGTCGGCACGATTTCCCTTGGGGGTGGCGGCTGCGATGGTCAGTTTCACCGGAAGCGCGGATGCGTCCTCAACATGCTCGACGCAGACCTGCACCTCGGGTGAAACGGCCATGATCCGCCCACTGCCGCTGCGCCCTTTGCCGTCGAACAGTTCGACCATGTCACCTGCGCGCAGCCGCATCACGTCCCGCGCGTGGCGCGACTGCGTCGCATCCAGCGTGGTCGTGCCGATCCTGACATCGGCTACCGGGAATCGCCTGGCCATGGCCTCATTATCGGTCAGGGCTGCGGGCTGGCAACCGGCGGCCATCGCAGGGAATCAGGGGCATAAAGAAAACCGCACGGAGAAGTTTTCTCCTCCATGCGGTGGCGCAGCAGCCTCCTGCAACTTGAATCTCGAATTGATGCCGGTCAGTAGCGCTATCCGCTGGATGGAGCGGATCCTTTCGTACTGCCGTACCCGCCACAGCGAACTCTAGAATAAGCATGCACAAGAATCTGCGCGAACCCTTTTTATCCTCAGGATGTGGGCAGATGCGTGAGGCATGCATCAGGGGGCGGCATATTTGCCGGCGGAGGAAATCTCTGCCCTTTGCAGCAGCGACGGGGGGACAGTAGAATCCGCGCCATGCACGGTCGCACTGCTATCACTGCCGTATTCGACATGAACCGATAGCACGGGCCCTTCAAGGGAAGCCCCCTCAGGCTCGTGCGTTCTCTCCTTCTCGTGCAAATTCCCTTACGGTCTGTACCATTCACAAGACAAAACCATGGAAGCTATCGAAACCCGTTACCGGACTCATACATGTGGCCAGTTGCGTAAGAGCGACGTTGGCAAGGAGATACGACTCGCAGGCTGGGTTCACTCCTATCGTGACCACGGCGGGCTGGTCTTCATCGATCTGCGCGACCGGGATGGCCTGACCCAGCTGGTGTTCGACGCCGACCTGTGCGGCCATGCGGTGCATGAAGAGGCACGCCGGCTGCGCAGCGAGTGGGTCGTCACCGTTACCGGTACCGTTACCGCCCGCGGCGAGGGCTTGGTAAACCCGAAGATCCCCACCGGCGAGATCGAGGTGCGCGTCAAGTCGATGGAGGTGCTCTCCGTGAGCCCGACGCCGCCGTTCATGATCGATGAGCATGAGAAGGTTTCGGAAGAGCGGCGGCTGGAGTACCGCTATCTTGACCTGCGTCGCCCGCAGATGCAGGAGACGCTGCGCACGAGGTATCGGGTTACGAAGGTGATCCGCGATTTCCTCGGCGACCTGGGCTTCTGGGAGATCGAGACCCCGTTCCTCACCCGCTCCACCCCGGAAGGCGCCCGCGACTTTATCGTCCCCAGCCGCCTTGCCCCGGGATGCTTTTATGCGCTTCCGCAATCGCCTCAGATTTTCAAGCAGCTGCTGATGGTGGCCGGCTGCGATAAGTACATGCAGATCGTCCGCTGCTTCCGCGATGAGGATCCGCGTGCCGACCGGCAGGCCGAGTTCACCCAGCTCGACGTTGAGATGAGCTTCATCGATGTGGAGGACATCACCTCGATCATGGAGCGCCTGGTGGCCGCCATCTGGAAGGATGTTCTCAATGTCGAGGTGCCGGTGCCGCTGATGCGCATGGACTACGACGTGGCCATGAATAAGTATGGCTCCGATCGCCCGGACCTGCGCTTCGGCATGGAACTGCATGACATCACCGACCTTGCCCACACGCTTGAGTTTGGCGTGTTCAAGAGCGCCCCGCTGGTGAAGTGCATCGTCGTTCCCGGCGGCGGCAAGTTGACCCGCAAGGAGACCGACGCGCTGGCCGAGTGGGCCAAGGGATTTGGTGCCAAGGGCCTGGCGGTGACGAAGGTGACGGGCAGCGGATTCGACACGGGCATTGCCAAGTTCCTCGCCCCGGTGGCTGACAAGCTGATTGAGCGTGTCGGGGCGAAGGAGGGGGATCTGCTGGCCTTCGCGGCCGATCGCCCCAAGATCGTCCACAAGGTTCTCGGAGAGCTGCGCCTGAAGATGGCGAAGGACCTGAAGATGGAGCCTTCGCAGCAGTACTCATTCCTGTGGGTGGTGAACTTTCCGCTGTTTGAGTGGGATGAGGAGGAGGGACGTTTCGTCTCCACGCACCATCCTTTCACCTCGCCGGCCGACGCCGACCTTGCTAAGCTCGACTCGACCGATCGCGCCACTGTTGAGTCGATCAAGAGCAAGGCATACGACATCGTCTGCAACGGCTCCGAGATCGGCGGCGGCTCCATCCGT
>JAKORQ010000626.1 GCA_029777755.1 Planctomycetota bacterium | reverse complement strand
GTTGAGCCCGTGGTTCGTGCTGCTGGGCTACAACCTGTTCTGCCTGATCGCGGTCAGCGGCTATCTTCTCGGCATCACCCAGTCGAAGGACTATGCGGAACCCGAATGGTACGCAGATGTCTGGCTGGTCGTGGTCTGGGTGACTTATCTGGTGCTGTACCTGCGCACGCTGGCGCGGCGCAAGGAACCGCACATTTACGTTGCCAACTGGTATTACCTGGCCTTCATCCTCGTCGTCGCGATCCTCCACATCGTCAACAACCTGGCAGTGCCCGCGTCGTTTGCTGGAGCCAAGAGCTATTCGCTGTTTTCCGGCGTGCAGGACGCGATGACCCAGTGGTGGTACGGGCACAACGCCGTTGCCTTCTTCCTGACCGCCGGCTTCCTTGGCATGTTGTATTACTTCCTGCCCAAGCGCGCCGAGCGGCCGATCTATTCCTACCGGATGTCGATCGTCGGCTTCTGGGGGATCACCTTTTTCTACATGTGGGCGGGATCGCACCACCTGCATTACACCGCCCTGCCGCAATGGGTACAAACGCTGGGCATGACATTCTCGCTGATGCTGCTAATCCCCTCGTGGATCGCGGCGGCCAACGCCCTGCTCACCCTCAACGGCGCCTGGGACCGGGTGCGCAGCGATGCCACACTGCGCTTCATGATGATGGCGGCGGTATTCTACGGCCTGTCGACCTTCGAGGGATCGTTCATGGCAATCCGCTCGGTCAACTCGCTGTCGCACTATACCGACTGGACGATTGGCCATGTCCACGCCGGCGCGCTGGGCTGGGTTGCGCTGATCACTTTCGGCTCGATCTATGCGCTGGTACCGTGGCTGTGGAAGCGCGATGCCATGCATTCCCCCGCGCTGGTGGAGTGGCACTTCTGGCTCGCGATGGCCGGTACGCTGATCTACGTCTTCTCGATGTGGAACTCGGGCATCATCCAGGGCCTGATGTGGCGCACCTACAATGACGGCGGGACGCTCAGCTATTCCTTCCTCGACACGGTGGAGGCGATGCACCCCTATTACATCGCGCGGGCGATCGGTGGCCTGCTGTTCCTGATCGGCGCGGTGATCGCCTGCTGGAACATCTGGAAGACCATAGTCACGCCATCGCCCGGTGCCGTTAGCGTGGCAGACGGCCAGCCCCTCCCCAGCTTGCTACCGGCGGAATAGGCAGCCATGTTCCAGACCCACTACCG
>JAKORQ010000625.1 GCA_029777755.1 Planctomycetota bacterium | reverse complement strand
GGCCGGGCCTGTCGCCGGCGCCGGGGGCCCTTGCAGCTCGGCCGCCTCATTGCGAACGACCATCAGCGATGACTCGCTCGCCTCGCGCGTAGTGGGCTGCGTTGTCGCCGGAATCAACGTGCTGATGGAGATCGAGTTCACCGTGTCGGGGTCGATCTCAAGCACATCCCGCGCCCGCATCTCCAGCGGCTTCTTTGCCAGGGTGTTGATCACCGTGGCCGACACCTTGGCGATCGGCCCGGAGTCTCCCACCATCGCGAAGACATTCTGCCGGCGAATGTCGTCATACGAGCCCAAGCGAATCTCGGTATAGCTGGGAGCCGGGTCGGACGGCTGCGTCGCCGGGGCGTCAGTGCTGAGCTTCAACGAATAGCGTGGCTTGTCCAGCCCGTACTTCGCCAGATCAGATGCCTCCTCCGCTACAAACTCATTTGCGCGGAGATTGGACATGGTCGAGACGATGTCCATCACCTGGAAGGTCTCCAGCGGCATCTGCTCCGGGCTCTTCATCACCCACTTGCTGTCGCGTTTCTCAACTTCCAGCGTATCTTCGGGGCGCGTGAGCACGAACTGCTTCACATCGCTGCTGCTGACGTCGGCCAGGCTAGTGCTGCGATACTTCTTCAGCGGCTCATCCAGCTTTTCCAGAATGTCCGCAGCCACCACCTCGGCAGATTTGCTGTCGCCGGTCTGCACGTAGGTCGAGTCACCCACGGCCGAGCGCGAGCCAAAGGCAAGCTCGATCTTCTTGCCATCCTTGTCGGTCAGCACCACCCGCGTTGGGTCATCCAGCCCCAGTGCCGACCGATCGGCATCCTTCACATCCGTCTTTCCGCGGCTGTTCAGCGATGTCAGTGAGCCGACCAGGTCTTCTACCGTCCACTTCTCCGCTTTCGCGGTGACGGGAGCGGTGATGTTCCATTCTCCGCCATCGGTGCGTTCCATCACAACGGCCTGGCCGCCCGGCGGCGTGATGCTGATCGTCTTCACATCCGAGTCTTGCAGCTTAACCACGCGATCCTGATCCGTCGGGGCGGCCGGCTCGGCCGACTGACGCGTCCCGAAGAAGTAGCCGCCCACCAATATCAGCAGGACGATGACAAGCAGGATTGTTGTCTTGAAGTTCATGGCATCTATCCCAAAGCGTTATCCCTTTGCGTCGCGCTCGATTCAGTCGCGGCGGCGCACCCATACCACCAAACCTACCACGAGGACGGCCGCCGGGATGGCGCCGACGATCACCGAGCGCGCCAGTGCCAGTTCAAACGAGCTCATGTCGCGGATACGGCTGACCTCCATGGCCGCGGGGCTGATGGCCAGCATGGTGTCCTGCCCGGCCGCCCAGAGAACCGCATTCACGAAAAGTTCAGCATTGCCGGGGAAGCGAGCGACGTACCTTCCCCGGCGGGCCAGCGTCGGCTCGGGAATCTCCAGGTACTGGTCCAGCATGAACATCGGCGAACCAATCGCCACCAGGCGCCCGCCGCTGGCAGACTCAGACACTGCCCCGGCATACTCTGGCGAAGCGACGTCCACACCCTCGGCGAAGCTCGGCGGGTCGCCACGGCTCAGGCCCTCGAGGTTTGTCTCGCCCCAGGTCTTCATGCCCTTTGGGATCGGCAATATGGGCGTAACCGTGTACCCATCGGCCTGTGTCGTGCTTACCGGGACCAGCGGCACCAGCAGCGACGACAGCGACCGCAGCGGCCGGGTGAACAGGTGGTCACCGTAGTCGGTGATATCAAAGACAAACGGCAGGCGGCGCGCCTGATCGAACGGGTCCCCCTGCTGCTGATCATCGGCCAGCAGTTCGTGAACGATCACCGCCTGTGTGTTGGCCTTGATACCGCGCGGTTCCAGCGCCTCGGAAAGATCCGGGCCGGTGCCCATGCTGAAAGGCGCGAGGATCACCACGGCCGACCCGCCGTTATCCAGGTGCTCCTTGAGCTTTGCTCCCATCTGGTTGTCGCCCGGGAACATCATCCCGCTGCGCTGCTGGCTGCGATATGCCAGCACCACCCAGATGGCATCCTTGAGTTCCTCATCGGTAGGCTCAGGATCGACGGGCATGCCGCGCATCTGCGCCTGCATCGCCCAACTGCCCGACAGGTCCTT
>JAKORQ010000624.1 GCA_029777755.1 Planctomycetota bacterium | reverse complement strand
TCCAGTACGGTTCCTGTGGGCTTGGCCGCTTGTATCCGCGAAGCACGCTGTACGCCTGGCCGCCTTCCACCGCGTATGTCAGGAAGGCCACTCGATCAGCCAGCTCGACTGATCTGCCGATCAGTCTGCGAGGCGGCCCCGTCCTGTCACACGCCAGGCAGCGCGTGTACTCGCTTGCCACCGGCGTCGAGCAAACTGCACACGTGCCAGGCTGGCCCGGGCGAACATTGTGCAGGAAGGAGCCGTACTCCCGTACGAACAGGGCGTCGAAGTCCGCCCTGCTCTGCGTGGAAGTACCCCGCTGCTGGTCAGGCATCAGGTCACCAGGCCGAGATCTCGCAGCAGGAGTACCGAAGGATCCGAGCTGATCTCGTCGACCGCGCGCTCGATGTCCCCCCGAGACGCGACTACATGGACCCAAGGGTTTCTCGCGATCTCGGCACCCCACTCCGTCCCTTCGGCTACCCGGCGCGACAGGATCACTGGACGCCCATGCTCGGCCGCCTTACGTGCCTGTATCCGGGTGCCCGAGTGCTCTCCTGCTTCAATGACAATCGTCGCCATGCCATAGCCAGACATCGTGCCGTTGCGCTTCGGGAACGTGCTTCGGGTCGGTGGTGCGTCTGGGTAGAACTGCGAGATCACCAGGCCCTTGGCCGCGACTTCGTCCTGTAGGCGCCGATTCGCTGCTGGGTAGTACCTGTTGATCCCAGTACCGATGACCGCCACGGTACGAGCCCCAAGCTCCAGCGCGGCCTGGTGAGCGATGGTGTCGATTCCGTCGGCTAGCCCGGCAATCACGGTCAGGCCACGATCGGCGAGTACCCGGGCGGCATCCCGTGCCATCGCCTTCCCTGCGGCCGACATCTTTCGCGATCCCACCACACTCATCCCGCGATCATCAGGGATAACGAGTCCCGACGCGAACAGGAAGGGCGGAGCATCAAACACCCCAGCCAGGCGGGTTGGATAGCGCTCATCCAAGATCGAGATGACATCCAGTCCAGCCGCACTCCAAGCAGCCAGCTCGGCATCCGCCCGGGCGACAGCAGCATCGGTTGCGGGATCAGCCAGCAGCGACTGCTCGGCATCC
>JAKORQ010000623.1 GCA_029777755.1 Planctomycetota bacterium | reverse complement strand
GCATCGAGGCAGTCCTTCCCATCCATCCTTACCCGGCGGATCTTCCACATGCTGTTGATACGCACCTCCGCATCCTCGGTATAGCAGATCGTCGCCACGGGGGTCTCCGGCCAGGGCATCTGGAGGCGTCCACCGGCAATGGTGGGTGTCTCCAGCGGGCACAATTCCCTTCCGCCGCGGCAATGGGTATCGGCGAACGCCTCAATCTCCCTGATTCGCCAGCCGTGAACGTGGCTGTGCGGAGATCTCACCTTCACGCACAGCGTTTTCTCCGCGGGCACCAACTGGTGTGACCTGGTCCACAACGCCAGCGGGAAGAAGAAGTCGTTGGATCCCGTCGTCCACAGGGTCGGGATGCGGACGAATTTGAGGTGATTGGCCGGATCCCACGCATCGAGCCATCGCCTGTCCGGAACGATCCCGTTTGCCGCGAGGGCTACGCGCTGGTCGTAGAAGCCACAGGCGTATACCGGGGCGGCGAAGCGGAAGCGATCGTCAGTAGCGGCCGTCAGGCATGTCACAAATCCGCCCCAACTGATCCCCGTTAGACCGATGCGCGTCGGGTCCACCTCCGGCAGACTGCGGAGGACCGAATGGGCCTTGATGGTCGCTGCCACCGCATGGAATGGCCACTGGTCAGCAAGATTCTCCCCGACCTGGTCAAACCCGCCCGAGCCCGGCGGGCCGGCCTGTTCATGGCGAACCCATTTTGTATATACCTCGCCGCGCGGGAGATTGCCGCAGGTGTCGATGGCTATGGCTGCGTAGCCTCGTTTGACCCATCTGTGGACCCAGGTGGCAAAAGCCGTCCCGCCGCCACCATGCACCAGCACCATTCCCGGCAGACTGCGCGGCTGAGCACCGGCCGGTACGCCAAGCCAGGCAAACACCCTTGTCGGCCGGCCCCGATACGCTGCTCCCTCAAGCCAGATGGCCCTCACCCCGCCCGGCCGGCGACCCCGCTTCGCCTCAGAGTAAAAGACATCATCAGCGTCGACCGCCGCCTCGGCGTCTGTGATGTTTCCCGGCTCAAAGCAGCCCGACTGCTGCCACAGATCCATCAATCTGTCCCGTAGTGACTGGTGCATGGGCTGGCAATATATCGCAGGATCGGCCGGGTGTATCCGGGCTAGATGGCGGGCGAACCTGCCCAGTCCGCAGGGCGGCCCGGGGTCAACGCTTGAACGAGATGCCGCTGTGTCGCAGAATGCACCATTCCCATACAGTGAAAGCCAAACAATGGATGTCCTGAAACAGATTGAAGACGTTAAGCGCCAGGCCAAGGAGGCCCTCGCAAAGGTAAAGAACTCGCAGGAATTGGAGCAGTTCCGCATCCAGTACCTGGGCACGAAGGGGGCGCTTAAGGACCTGATGTCGCTGCTGGGCAAGGTTGCCAAGGAGATGAAGCCCCAGGTTGGGCAGACTCTCAATGCGCTCAAGAATGAGATCACCGCAGAGTTCGAGCAGCGCAAGAGCCAACTGGGCGGCGCCCAGGAGGTCGGCCCGCAGATCGACCTTACCGAGCCGGGGAAGCGGCCGGCCATTGGCAACGAGCACATCCTCGTCCGCGTCACCAATGAACTGACCGAGCTGTTTGGACGTATGGGCTTTTCCACGGCCGCCGGCCCGGAGGTTGAGGATGAGTTCCACAATTTCGTGGCGCTCAACATCCCCAAGAGCCACCCCGCGCGAGATCCGCTGGACAACTTTTACCTCGCCCCGGCCGGCGAGGCTGGGAGGTTCGAGGATGTGCCGGAGGGCAAGGCCATGCTACTGCGGACGCAGACCTCCACGGTGCAGATCCGCGTCATGGAGAAGCAGCAGCCGCCCATCCGTGTGGTGATCCCCGGACGGGTGTATCGCCCTGACACGCACGATGCCACCCACCTGTCGATGTTCCATCAGCTTGAGGCGCTGGTGGTCGACAAGGGCGTGACCATGGTGGACCTGAAGAGCACCGTGATGCAGTTCGTGCAGGCATACTTCGGCAAGGATACGAAGGCGCGTTTCCGCCCCAGCTTCTTCCCCTTCACCGAGCCGTCGGCCGAGGTGGATGTGTGGTTTGAGGACAAGGGCCGCTGGATCGAGCTGGGTGGCTGCGGCATGGTGCACCCGAACGTGCTGTCGGCCTGCAACATCGACCCGGAGATCTACACCGGCTGGGCGTTTGGGTTTGGCATCGAGCGCATCGCGATGCGCAAGTACGGCATTGATGACATCCGCCTGTTTGTCGAGAACGACGTGCGGTTCCTGGGCCAGTTCTAGCCGCTCGCGAGGGTCAACCACATGGCGCAACCGATCAAGCTGCTGATCTGCCCGGAGGCCGAGGCCGACCTCTACGCCTATCGCAGGCGTCGCGAGCAGGGCACGACGGTGCGTATCATCCGGGGCAGGCGCTGCGCGGTGATCGATCGCTGCATGGCCGAGTGGGCCGCGGCGCTGCAGTTTCCCTACGTTTTCGAGGGCACATGGGATTCGTTCGCCGAGTGCCTCAATGAGCTGGAGTTCCCGCAGGGGCACCGGTTACTAGTGATCGTCATCACGAACCTTGAGCGGCTGTTGCCGCGGGCGGGCGCTGATTTCGCCCAGTTGTTCCAGGTGTTGTCCGACTATGGCATACACATGAAAACCACCCCCGACAGCGAGGTGCTGGAGGTGGTCGTCCATGCGGAGGCGAGGGTGGCGGAGCAGGTGCAGCAGCGCCTGAAGAACGCCAACATCGAATATGTGCCGATCGAGGCCGCCGCGCGTTGAAATACCGGAGCTATCCGCCAAGATACTGCCACGGATTCAGACGTAAGTTACGCGAACGCGAGTTAAAAGATGCCGATTAGTGCTGACCACGTCATCGAGGTTTTTAACAATGCGACAGAGGAGAACCACCTCTGCAGCAAGCGTCAGAACCAGGTCGTCTACCTGCCCAACGAGGGCGAAGTATGGATGACCGGGGACATGCATGACCACCGCCGCAACTTCGACAAGCTTATCAAGGCGGCCGACCTGGCGAACAACCCGCAAAGGCACATTGTCCTGCATGAGCTGATCCACGGCGACCGCATCGACGCCAACGGGTGTGATGGCTCATGGGAGACGCTCTACAAGGCGGCGGAGCTGAAGTGCGACTATCCCTCGCAGGTGCATTTCCTGCTGGCCAACCATGACCTCGCGCAGATCCATGGTGAGGGTATCATGAAGGGCGGCATGAGCGTCTGCGAGGCGTTCAACGCCGGGTTGAAGCGGGATTTCACCGATCGCTACACCAGCGTGTCGGTCGCCATCTCGGAGTTCCTACTTTCACTGCCGCTGGCGATTCGCACCGGCAACGCTCTGTTCTTCTGCCACAGCCTGCCCACTGACAACGACGTGGCCAACTTCGACTTCACGGTATTCGACCGCGCCCTGACGGGGGCCGATTACCGCCGCCGCACCGGCCCGGTGTACCAGCTTATCTGGGGACGCAACATCACCCCGGCGGCCGTCGACAAGTTCGCCGACGCCCTGGGCGTGAGCATCATCATCACCGGCCACCAGCCACAGGACACGGGCTTCGCCATCAACGGCAGCCGCCACCTGATCGTGGCCTCCGACCACAACCAGGGCGTGTTCGTCCAGATCGACCTGTCGGAGACCTACGACATGCCCAAGCTCGCGCGGCAGATCAAAAAGTACGCCGCGCTGCAACTGTAGCGGGGGGAGTTGGCGAAGCGGCGACCCTCAACGCGGACGCAAACAGGCACGAAGTACAGGACAGCGACGAATCGCCTGAGCGAAGGAGAAACCGTATGGCGCGCAGAGTCTCGATGCCACTTGCGAGATCAAGTACCGCAGATCGAGGCCGACATTCTATGCGTAGAGCAACTGCGCCAGAGTTGCCACGAGTGATGTGCGCTCTGTTCAGACACTGACAATAGAACAACTATATGTGCTTTCAGTGCCCAATCTTGGGCTTACCGAAAGTTGAGCTGTGCGCATTGGTGCGATGCGGCCATATACTGGGTGGCATGAGCAAACTGCCTCGAGTGTTGCTGGTGTGTCTGGCCGGGATGATGGCCTTGAGCGGGTGTGCCGTGGGCAAGCGGGAGGAGCCGCAGCCGTTTCCGCCGGCTACGCCGCAGGCCGTCATTGAGGTATTTCGGAAGATCTCGCCGGCGGTGGTGCGTGTTGATGTGGCGCAGGAGGCGTATGTCGAGGGTAAGCGCACGCTGCGGCGCGGGTTGGGGTCGGGCGTCATCATCGATGAGCAGGGGCATATCCTTACGAATTACCACGTGGCGGGGCGGGCTCAGGAGATCTATGTCACGCTCTACAGCAAGGAACGGGTGCCGGCCAGGCTGATTGGCGACGATCACTGGACCGACCTGGCCGTGCTGAAGCTCGACATGGAAGCGGTAAAGGCGCGCGGGATCACCTTCAGCTATGCCGAGTTGGGCACCAGCAGCACGCTGGTACCGGGGCAGGATGTCATGGCAATCGGCACTCCCTTCGGGCTGGCCAGGACGCTTACGCTGGGCGTGGTTTCCAACAACGAGCGCACCTTCTATCCCGAGCGCATGTATATCGATGAGTACGAGACCGGCGATTTCTCCAACTGGATACAGATGGATACGCCGATCAACCCGGGCAACTCCGGCGGGCCGCTGGTCGACATGAACGGCAAGGTCGTCGGGATCAACACCCGCGGCGGCGGGCAGAACCTGAACTTCGCTGTTCCCATCGATACCGCCAGGGAAGTGGTGGCGGCCATCCTCGCTACCGCTACCGACAAGCGCTTGGGACGCGTCGAGCGTTCCGACCTGGGGATCGACCTCAAGCCGCTGCAGGACCTGGAGGAGTATTACAACATCGACATCAATCGCGGAGTGCTGATCAACTCGGTTGATCGCAATTCGCCGGCAGCCAAGGCGGGGGTTCGCACGCAGGACATCCTGCTGTCGGTCAACGGGATCCCGACCAATGTGCGTTTTCCTGAGGACCTGGCGGCCGCCCGCAAGATGATCGCCGGCATACCTATCGGCACTGAGGTGGAACTTGAGCTTC
>JAKORQ010000622.1 GCA_029777755.1 Planctomycetota bacterium | reverse complement strand
TGACCTGCCCATCGACATCGGTGTAAAGAGCAGGGAAGAGGCGCTCAAGTACGTGCAGGTCGGCGACCCGGTGACGTTCACACTCGGCGTAACGCAGTTGGGGGATGACCTCATCACCGCCCATGCGCTGGATGATCGCATCGGCGTATGGGTGATGGCCGAGGCAATCAGGATCATCGCCACCGACCCGTCGAGACGCGGCAGGCTCAAGGCCGGCGTTTACGGCGTGGCGACCGTCCAGGAGGAGATTGGTTTGCGTGGCGCCCTGACGGCCGCCTATGGCAGCAAGGCACAGGTCGGCATCGCCATCGACGTCACCCACGCCACCGATACGCCCGGTGTCGATGAGAAGGCGCACGGCTCGGTGAAGATGGGGCAGGGGCCGACGCTCTCCTATGGGCCGAACATCAATCCGATTCTGAACGGCATCATGGAAAGTGCCGCCAGGGCTGTGGATGTGCCGATCCAGCGCGAGGCCGCCCCGCGGGCCACCGGCACCGATGCCAACGTGATGCAGATCTCCCGTTCAGGCATGGCGACGGCGCTATTGAGCGTTCCCTGCCGCTACATGCACACACCTGTGGAGGTAGTCTCCCGGACCGACCTGGGCAATGCAGCCCGCGTGCTGGCGGAAACCTTGCTGATGCTCTCGCCGGAGACGAGCTTTATCCCGCAGTAGGGAAACGCCGTTCCGACAGGGCACAAGCGTTACGCCCTGCGTCTGCGCATCAGGCCCAGGCCGGACAGTCCAGCAAACCGAACTGAGTATTCACAGTATAGTGCTGCTTCTGGTACATCTGACGCGATGGATCGTGGTGTTAAGCGGCACTATTGCCGGCGTGACAACATTGGCGCTTGCGTGTATCGTGATGTTCTCTGGGTGAGTCCTCTGTAAGGACTACAACAATCCGACATGACCGCTAAACCGACAGGTGCACAATGAGGGTAGAGAGTTTTGAGCAACTGGAAGTGTGGCAGAAGGCTCATCAGATGGCTCTGGATGTGTACAAGCTCACGAGCGAACTGCCGGAAGAGGAAGAGTTTGGGCTGATCCTGCGGATGCGCAAGGCGGCCTGCGATGTACCCTCTAGCATTGCCAACGGATTCGAGCGCCGCCAGATGCAGGCCAAGCTCAGCCTCTACCGCGAAGCGCGGGCGGCCGTCGAGGAGCTGCGCTATTATTTCATCCTCTGCCGCGACCTCGGCTACAATATCGATTTCCAGAAGTTCAGCGAGGGCGGCGAGCAGCTTGCCCGCATGGTCGGGGGCCTGGTAGGTTCAATCGCGCGAGTGGAAAGCGGACAGGAACGTCGCGGCGGCGGAAAACGTCGACGCGAGCGCCGTCGTACTGACGATGAGCGTGGCGACGCAGGCGGCGAACCGACCGGCGCCGAGCCCACCAGCGCGTCGGACCGGAGCGAGCCGATCGAGTAGTTCTGCCCGCCCGGGATTCGTTTGTTTTACTGGAGCGCGGACGGCGTTATGTCCCAGACACCAGCGGAAGAAAAGAAGCAGGATGGTATTCCAGAGGGCCTTTGGCTGCGCTGTCCTGAATGCGAGGCCATGCTCTTTGCCAAGCAGGTCAACGAGGCCCTCAAGGTCTGCCCCGAGTGCAACTACCACTTCAAGGTTCCTGCCCGGGAGCGAATTGCCCAGCTCGTTGACGAGGGCAGCTTTGAAGAGCGTTTCGCCGACGTGGCGCCAGTCGACCCGCTGGGGTTTGTGGACAAGAAGAAGTACGCCGATCGCCTTAACGAGTACCAGGCAAAGACCGGCAATCTTGATGCTGTGATCTGTGGCAAGGGGTTCGTGAAGGGCCGCCCGCTGATGATGGCGGTGATGGATCCGGAGTTTATGGGTGGCTCGATGGGCTCGGTGGTTGGCGAGAAGATCACTCGCACTATTGAGGCGGCCATCGAGGAAAAGCTGCCGCTGCTGATCGTCAGCTCCTCGGGCGGCGCTCGCATGCAGGAGTCTACCCTCTCCCTGATGCAGATGGCCAAGACCTCGGCCGCCATCGCCCGGCTGGATGATGCCGGACTTCTGTTCATTTCGCTGCTGACGGACCCGACCACCGGCGGCGTGACCGCATCATTCGCCATGCTCGGCGATTTCATCATCGCTGAACCTAATGCCCTGATCGGTTTTGCCGGCCCGCGAGTCATTGCCAACACCATCAAGGTGGAGCTGCCTGAAGGGTTCCAGCGGGCCGAGTTCCTGCAGGAGCATGGCTTCGTCGACTTCGTGGTCGAGCGGAAGAATCTGCGCAGCGAGATCGCCCGGCTGATCGACTTTTGCGTAAAGTCGTGACATGACAGATCTACGCACGCGGCCGGTGCTTGCAGAACACGCCTAACATTTCTCCGTGACGGCGCTTATATGCAGAGTCATCGGAGTATTCGCCATGTTCATCTCAACTGGAGCGTCTTGCACCATTGCGGCCACGGGTGATCTTCCTGAACCCAGGCAGGATATCCCGCTGACGGAGCAATCGCAGAAGCGTACCGCGGTACTGGCCGGCGGCTGCTTCTGGTGTACCGAGGCGGTGTTTGAGAACATTCCAGGGGTGATCGATGTCGTCTCCGGCTATGCCGGCGACACCCGAGACAAGGCCAGCTATGAGATGGTCTGCGCTGATCTCACGAAGCATGCCGAGTGCGTTCAGATCACCTACGATGCCTCCAGGGTGACCTACGGCAGGCTGCTGCACGTGTTCTTCTCGACCCATGATCCCACCACGCTGAATCGCCAGGGGCCGGACACCGGGGCGCAGTACCGGTCGGCGATCTTCTATGGGAACGCTGAAGAGAAGCGGGTGGCTGAGGCGTACATCAACCAGCTTGAGGAGGCCAGGGCATTTCCCGACCGCATCGTGACTACCCTTGAGAAGCTCGAGGAGTTCTACCCGGCGGAGCAGTATCATCAGGACTATGCCCGGCTGAATCCGCTACAGCCGTACATCCAGCGCTATGCCATCCCCAAGGCACAGAAGGCGCGCGAGAAGTTTGGCAGTCCCACCACGCGACCGAAATGAAGTTCTCGTGGCGCTTTAAGCATCCTGCCTTATCCGATATAACTCTCCGTCCAAACTCGAAGGAGAGATACACAGAATATGGAACGTACACTGATCATCTTCAAACCGGATGCGGTTCAGCGTGGCGTCTGCGGCGAGATCCTCACCCGCTTTGAGAAGAAGGGGCTGCAGATCGTCGGCATGAAGTTCATGCAGATCTCGCAGGAGCTGGCCGAGACCCACTATTCCGCCCACAAGGGCAAGCCTTTCTACGAGGGCCTGGTCCGCTTCATGACTTCTTCGCCGGTGGTGGTCCTGGTGCTGCAGGGCAAGGGCGCGATCGAGATCTGCCGGAAGATGATGGGCGCTACCTTCGGCTTCAAGGCCGAACCAGGCACCATCCGCGGCGACTATGGTGTCTCCAGCTCTTTCAACCTGATCCACGGCTCCGATTCGCCCGAGTCGGCCGACCGGGAGCTGAAGCTCTTCTTCAAGCCTGAGGAACTGATCGACTGGACGCCCGCCATCCAGGGCTGGGTGTACGACCTGTCCAAGGGCCAGCCGGAATAAGTAAACAGTCACGAGACGAGGAAGGATGAAGGACAAGTCGTTCTTCATCCTTCCGCATTCATGCTCCAGCCTTCCTTCCACCTATGCCTCATCGGCCATCATCATCCATGTCCACCGACTGGAGCCGCGTGGCGGCCTGGTATGATCAACTGGTTGGCGGAGGCGGCAGCGAGTATCACCGCCATGTGGTCCTGCCCGGGGTGCAGAAGCTCCTGGGGGACGTGAAGGGAAAGCGCATCCTCGACGTGGCATGCGGGCAGGGAGTGCTCTGCCGCATCCTCACGCAACAGGGGGCAGAGGTCACCGGGGTGGACGCGGCGGCCGAGCTTATCGAGGCGGCCAGGCGATACTCAAATCTGCCAATTCAGTACCACGTCGCCGACGCGCGTAACCTCGAGTTCCTTCCGGCCGACCATTTCGACGCCGCTACCTGTGTGCTTGCGATCCAGAACATAAGCCCCATACAGGGAGTGTTCGCCGGCGTATCCCGCAGCCTCAAGCCCGGCGGCCGGTTCATCATCGTCATGATGCACCCGTGCTTCCGCGGTGCAAAGGAAACCAGTTGGGGATGGGATGATGCAAGGAAGGTGCAGTATCGCCGGGTAGACCGCTACCTGATCCCGCGCAAGGCGCCGATCTTCACTTCGCCGGGAAGGAAGGACGGCACCTACACCTGGACGTTCCACAAGCCGCTTCAGGACTACGTGAAGTCATTCCGCAAGGCGGGTCTGCTGATCGACGCCATGGAAGAATGGTGCAGCCACAAGACAAGCGACTCAGGCCCCCGCGCCCACGCTGAGAACGTCGCCCGCAAGGAGATCCCTATGTTCATGGCGATCCGGGGAATAAAGGTGCCACCGCCCGCCGCGATCTGACCTGGGGCCAGCTCAACACAATGGCTCTAGGGCACCAAGACTCAAAGGTTTGAACTGAAATCCTGCTCGTGGCGGCGTTTCGCATCGTCCTTCCGTCTTCCTTCTTCGCTCTTGCGCGTGACTTGTCTTCCCGATTCGGCGTATTCCGTAATATGCCTTGCACCTTATAATGCCTGCTGAGGCCGCTGTTTTGCCCCACCTGTTATCTTTCGTTGGGAAGCGAGGAGAATCAGATGGCTGAGAGGCCAGTTAACCTGCAGGAAATTGAGTGGCGAGAGCTGTTTCTTTTCACCCGCATCTTCCGCGCGTTTCGGGTTGCCATTCGACCATCCAAGATCCTGCTGGCGTTGGCGGCGATCGTCTGCATGTATCTCGGTGGCCAGGCGCTCGATGCACTCTGGCCGCAGAAGTATGTGGATCGCGGCTACATGATCCGCAATGACATCGCCTTCATCTTCGACAAGGTCGATGCGCCTTTCGCGTCCTTCCTGCATGCGGAGGTGAACAACTTCAAGGCGATCACCCGCAATGTTCTCTCGTGGGACTGGTCATTTCCGCGGGGCGTGCCTGGCGCGGTGGCCAACTTCGTTTTGCTTACGCCGCTGCAGTTCTGGCTGGGCAACAAGTTTTTCTTCAGCATTCTTTTCGCCTGGTTTCTTGTAGTGTGGGCATTCTTCGGCGGGGCGATCGCCCGCATCGCCGCCATCCATGTGGCAAGGGATGAAGTGATCTCGCCGATCCGCGCCCTGAAATTCTCGGCCAGGGCGTTCCCAAGTTTCGTCGCCGCGCCACTGATCCCATTCATCATGGTGGTGTTCCTGGGGTTGATCGTGTCGCTGGTTGGGCTGTTGATCTACATTCCCTATGCCGGGCCGATCCTTGCCGGGCTGTTGCTGGTCGTGCCGCTGACTCTGGGGATACTGATGATGCTGCTGACAGTGGGATCGATCGCCGGCTCGGCGCTGATGTACCCCACGATCGCGGCCGAGGGATCGGACGCATTCGATGCCGTCAGCCGTGCGCTCAGCCATGTTTTCGCTGCCCCGTGGAGGCTGCTGTTCTATGCCTCGGTGGCGGTCGCGTATGGGGCGATCACCTACTTCTTCGTGCGCGTCTGCGTGTTCGTCATGCTATGGCTGGTGCACTTTTTC
>JAKORQ010000621.1 GCA_029777755.1 Planctomycetota bacterium | reverse complement strand
TCACCACCCTGGATCGGGCACGGCACCTGAAAAGCGTGCCCGCGGTGATCTCATCGGCGGTGCAGGGCTCGTGTGACGACCAGCAGATGATGAAGAGCTATTACCGCCAGAGCATCACCGGCATCCCGGAGATGAAGCTCTGCGCCGACCAGCTCTACGCAGATACCGGTCTGTCGGCGGCGGACATCCAGGCCGCGGTGCTCTACGACCACTTCACGCCCCTGGTGCTGCCGCAGCTCGAGGAGTTCGGCTTCTGCAAGCGTGGCGAGGCCAGGGACTTCATCAAGGACGGCAACATCGAGCTGGGCGGACGCCTGCCGGTCAACACCCACGGTGGTCAGATCGGCGAGGCCTACATCCACGGCCTGAACGGGGTCGCGGAAGGGGTGCGCCTGGTGCGGGGCACCTCCACCAACCAGCCCGCCAACGTAGACCACGTGCTGGTAACCGCAGCCACTGCGGTGCCCACCAGCGCGGCGATCCTGTCCCGCGACAGCTGACGCTTCAACACTGAAAAGCAACAGGAGGAGACACTCACCATGACCACCGAACAAGAGGGCTTTGACTATTCAAACCTGCCCGACGTGGAGCTCACCGAAGCCGCCGTGCTGGCGGCCGCGCGGGAGAAGACCGGACTGTCCGATTTCGGCGATGAGGCGGACTGGAAGGAAGGTTTCACGCTGCTGCTCAAAGGCTTGAACGAGGAAGCCAGACTGAGCAAGATCGGCCGCATCGTCGCCTTTGGCGAAGTGCTCCGCCATCTGGAGAACCGCCTGCGCGTCACCGACGACATCAAGCGCAATCCGGAGATCCTGCAGGTGAAGATCGAGAAGCCGGTGTTCCTGATGGGTCTGCCCCGCACCGGCTCCACGATCCTGCACGATCTGATGGCGCAGGATCCGGACAACCGGGTGCCGATGACCTGGGAGTGCAACTACATGTCGCCGCCGCCGGAGGCCGCCACCTACGATACCGACCCGCGTATCGCCGATTGCGTGGCCCACCTGGAGCGCACCGCGGCCGCCCTGATCCCCGAGTTTCAGGCCATCCACGAAATGGGTGCGCTGCTGGCGCAGGAATGCCTGATGCTCAACGCCTTCGACTTCAAGAGCCAGATCTTCTCCAACCAGTTCTGGGTGCCCACCTACCAGCGCTGGGTGGAGAGCGTCGATAACCTGTCGGTGTATCGCACCCACAAGCGCCAGCTGCAGTACATGCAATGGAAGAACCCGCGCGCGCGCTGGGTACTGAAGAGCACCAGCTATTTCTGGGGCCTGGACGCGATCATGGCGGTCTATCCGGACGCGCAGATCGTGATGACCCATCGCGACCCGATCAAGCTCATCGCCTCCCACTGCTCCTTGATTTCCATGGCCTGCAGCATGGGCAGCGACCTGATC
>JAKORQ010000067.1 GCA_029777755.1 Planctomycetota bacterium | reverse complement strand
TTTCAAGATCTATGGACCAGATTCATCGGTTCTTGCACAATACGAGTTTTTATTGATTAACGCTTGGTTATTACTTACACTGATCGCTCAGTTTTGAAACCCGTCACCCCATGAGGCATCGGTTGCGATCAGGTGACGTGTTGATTCATTGTTCCAGAACAGGAGGACGCCATGAAGGCAAGCGTGCGCCATGCAAGTGTCTTCGCCGCGAGTGTTCTGACCGTCTCCCTTTTTGCCGGATCAGCCCAGGCGAGTTATGTCACGAGCTTTGATACCGACGTAAGTGGTGATTTCGGGTACGCCCAGATCGGGCAGTTGGGGCGAACTGACGTTCACGCCCACGCGTTTGCGACGTACGAGGACGGATACCTGAGCCTGATTGGCCGGTACGCAGTGACCACGTCGCAGATCCTCCTTTCCGGCGGTTCAACGGGCACCTACAACTCCGTCCAGTACGATGGATTGTTCAACGACACCTACGCCCGCATGACCTTCACCTACTTCGGCGATGCCCCGCAGACCACCTCGGTGGGCATGGGGGTTCGGCTGCCCAAGACGACCGGACCGAACAACTATGGCTACGTCGCCCGCCTGAACGGAACCAACAGCAATGGCGACGTCCTGTTCGAACTGATAGAGTGGAACAACTACAACGACTTTACTGTCGTCGACAACTACCTGTTCACCGGCGAAAACACCCTCTCGGCAGGAGAGACGGAGTACCAGCTCGACCTGAGCGCGGTGAACGACGGTTTGGGAAACGCCCTGATCACCGCTACCCTCTATAGCGATGGCAATGTACTGGGAACGCTCCAGTACACCGATGCCACGCCGAAAGCCGCCGGTTGGGTGGGCATGTTCGCCGGGCAGGTCGCCGTCAACAACTCAACGCTCCAGGGCGTTCACGTTACCGGCTTCAGCGTGGGATCCAATGGGTTCATCACCATCCCCGAGCCGACGTCGCTGCGCATCGTCGCACTTGCAGGGACTGCATTGCTCGGTCGTCGCCGGCGGTAGTGCCAATAAGCCGTGGGGCTCTTCGCTTGCCGGGGTTGCAGGCCGGCGAAGAGCTGCCATGATGCGTAACTGGAGTGCGGCCTAAATAGTCTCCGTCGCAGCGCGATGGAGGGGGAGTCTTTTGCATGCGCAGGCATCTCGCTGCTGTCGGTCTTATCGCGATTCTGGGGCTGTCATCGTCGGCATCGGCCGACGGACTCGATGGTTCCGATGTCCCAACCGTCTCGATCTCGCCCAGCCTCCAGGGAAGCTTCCCCATCCACATGCCGGAGTACCAGGGTGTCGAGCAACTGCTGGTGCTGACCGATCGCTGGGTCATAGTCGTGACCAACAACGACGAAAGGCTGTTCAGGGAAATCGATCGCCTCTCCGGGGGGCAGCTCAGTGATGCGGCAAAGCGATGGGAAGCCAACGGGCAGAAATCGCGCAATCCTGATTGGGGAGCATATCACGCCCGCTGGAGGCTGCGAGACAAGTTCATGGCGCAGGCCCGCGAGAACATCGGTGAAAGACGCCTCGGCGAGGCGAGCTACTTCTCGATCCAAAGCGCTGACGATGCGGCGTACAGATCCGCGAGGCAGCCGGCTCGTGCCGATCGCCTGTATGTTTCCTCGGGGTTGGGAAGGAAGTTTGCGGGCACCTTCCAGATTGGCTACATGGTCTACAGCTATCTTGAGTTGCCTGAGCCGATGAAGGATGGCTGCCGCTACGAGATCCGCCTGCAGGATGGCCGCAGGGTCAGCCTCACCTACGACCGCAAGACGACGGTTTCGCGCGCCATCAAGGTCAACCAGGTGGGCTACCTGCCGGATGCCGGGCACAAGCGCGCCTACCTGGGCGCTCACCTGTACCGGTTTGGCCCGCTGGACCTCTCGCACCTGGACAGGTTTGAAGTAATCAATGCCCAGACGGGCGAGGTGGCGTTGGAGGGCAAGATCGAGCTGGTGGAGAAGAACCCGAAGTTCGCGCCGTACCAGCGTGAGCCGGACGCCGAGAAGCGCCCGGAGATGTATGGCGAGGATGTTTATGTCGCCGACTTTGCGGGGCTGAAGGAAGAGGGAGTGTTCTTCATCAGCGTGCCGGGGGTGGGGCGCTCCTGGCCATTCGTCCACGCGGCCGACGCCTACGGCCCGGCGTTCTTTACCGCCGCGCGCGGATTGTTCCACCAGCGAGCGGGCATGGCGATCACCAGCGACTACTCGCCCTGGACGAGGCGCATGGCGAAGACTGCCCCCTACTACGAGTCAGAGCACATCAACTTCCCCCATCACGCCCCGGGGCCCCGAGGATACGAGGTCTTCGATGTGATCGGCGGCTCGATCGACCGCTCGAAGCAAACTCCCGGCGTGGCCGGCGGCTGGCATGACGCCGCCGACTGGGACTCGCGCGACCCGCACCACGTGGCGGTCTTTGACATGCTGCATGCCTATGGCTGGGCGCCCGGCAAGTTCACGGACAATCAACTGCGCATCCCCGAGTCAGGCAACGGCGTGCCCGACCTGCTCGATGAGGCGCGGTATGGCCTGGAGCTTTACCGCGCCAGCATGGACGAGCGCGGCGGCGTGGCCGGCATGCTGGAGACCTGGACGCATCCGCCCCTCGACGGCGATGTCGACTATGCCTTCAGCCAGCGGACGCGCTGGTCGTCGCTGCTGTTTGCGGCGGCCGCGGCGCAGTACGCGCAGCATGTGCAGGCTTTCAATCCGGAGGATGCCGCCATCTATCGCCAGGCCGCCGAGCGAGCCTATGCCTTCGGCAACAACCCCGAAAACTCGCTGGGCCACACAGTCATCCACGCCAAGAAGAACCGCGGCAAGGGGGATAGCTACACCTTCGAGTGGACCGAGACGGATGAGCACATTTACCCGTACCTGCTCCATGCGAAGCTGCGCCTGTATCTGCTGACCGGGGACAAAAGCTACCTCGAGCAGGTGCCGGAACTGGCGAAAATCGCCCACAAGCCATACCAGCATCAGTTCAGTCGCAAGGATTACTCGCCCTGGATCTATTACAGCATCATCGAGGCGGGCGACGCCCTGCCCGGTGACCTGGTGGCCGAATGGCGCAACTGGTTCATTAAGGATGCCGATCTGCTTCTGCAGCAGTTGGCCAGTTCCCCCTATCCGTGCACCTGGCCGCGACATCAGGACTACTGGATGGCGTGGGGAGCGAGCACGATGACGCACTTCAACCGCAGCCTGATGATCGCCTATCACCTGACCGGTGAGAGCAAGTACCGTGATGCGGCGGTTGCCAATGCCAACTTCATGCTCGGGGCCAACCCCATGGGTATGTCCTGGACCACGGGGATCGGCTTTGTTTACCCCATCGACATCCAACATGCCATGAGCGAGGACGATGGAATCGTCGATCCGGTCCCGGGGATCACCATCTACGGCATCACCGGAGGGCCGATCTTCCACCAGTTCCGCAACATGGTGTGGCAGTCGGGCGCCGGCGATGGGGCCGTCGATTTTGTGAGCCACGAATCACAGCGGAATGTGCCGCTGTGGCGGCGCTGGATGGTGCATCCCCATGTCGCCACCGCCCAGAACGAGTTCACCGTGCATGAGACGATGGCGCCAACTGTCTTTGCCATGGCCACGCTGATGTCGGAAGGATGGACGCCGGAGAAGTCGGTGGTGCTGAAGACGGCCCCGCTGCGGCCGGATCAACTGTTCGGCCTGTGGTACCTGCCGTGAGCTGTTGGCGCAGCCAAGCGGGCTGGTCATGCCTGTCTCAATCCGCGAATTGCGTGGACATGGGACCATCGGTGGCAAGAGGGTGAGATTTTTCCTTGACAATCGCGATGAAGCTGCTGATGATTATCCGATCATGATTCGGGTGTCCCTCAATGCGCTTCGACTTAACCTGGCCCTTCTGGGCCTTAGCAATGTCGTTGTCGCTTCGTAGGGACGAACCGTAAAAAGTGAATGCAATCAAGCGGCCCTGCGATGCGATTCGCAGGGCTTTTTGTTTTATGTTCCCGCCTCCGCATGGTGCGGGGGCAAGCTGAAAGGAATGTCCGACATGGAGATGGTCAGAATTTTCGACACGACGCTGAGAGATGGCGAACAATCCCCCGGCGCGACACTGACGCTGCCGGAGAAGCTGGAGATCGCACGTCAGCTCGAGCTGCTCGGCGTCGACATCATCGAGGCGGGCTTTCCTATCAGCTCTCCCGGGGATTTCGAGTCGGTGCAGGCGATTGCCTCCACAGTCACCAAGAGCGTGGTCTGCGGCCTGGCGCGCTGTACGCCCAAGGATATCGAGCGGGCCGGCGAAGCGGTGAAGCATGCCGCCAAGCCGCGCATCCATGTGTTCTGCGCAACCAGCAAGATCCACCGCGAACACAAGCTGCGCAAGGGCAAGGAAGACATCATCCGCATCTCGGTTGAGTCGGTGAAGCAGGCAAGGCAGTACACCGATGACATCGAGTTTTCGCCGGAGGATGCCAGCCGCACCGAGCTGGAATTCTTGAAGGAAATCTGCGAGGCGGTCATCGAGGCCGGCGCCACCACGCTGAACATCCCCGACACGGTAGGCTACGCCACGCCCAAGGGATACGGCGAGATCTTCAAGTACCTGATCGAGAGCATCCCGGCGATCCGCGAGAAGGGAATCATCCTCTCCTCGCACTGCCACAACGACCTGGGCATGGCGGTGGCCAACTCGCTGGCGGCGGTGGAGAACGGTGCCCGCCAGGTGGAATGCACCATCAACGGCATCGGCGAGCGTGCCGGCAATGCGGCACTGGAGGAGATCGTGATGGCGCTGCGTGTCCGCAATGACGTGTACAAGGTGGACACCCGTATCGACGCCACCAAGATCTACCCGACCAGCCGAATGGTATCGAGCCTGACCGGCCTGGTGGTACCGCGAAACAAGGCTATCGTGGGACAGAATGCCTTCGCCCACGAGTCGGGGATCCACCAGGATGGCGTGCTGAAGTTCCGCGAGACATACGAGATCATGTCGCCGGAGTCGGTGGGCATCCCGCAGAACACGCTGGTGCTGGGCAAGCACTCCGGCCGGCATGCCTTCCGCACCCGCACGCAGGAGCTGGGCTACAACCTGACGGAGGAGCAGCTGGAGACGGCATTTACCCGCTTCAAGGCCCTGGCCGACAAGAAGAAGGAAGTGTTCGACGAGGATATCGAGGCGCTGATCGACGACCAGCTGGAGATCGGGCAGGAGGTATGGACGCTGGTGGGCATGCAGGTGACGGCCGGCTCGGGCGCCATCCCCACCGCCAGCGTGACACTGCGCGACACCAATGGCGACCTGGTCACCGACGCGTCGGTGGGCGATGGCCCGGTGGATGCGATCTACTCGGTGATCCAGCGCATGACCGGCGTGACCTGCAAGCTGCTGGACTATCGCATCCGCGCAGTGACGCACGGCAAGGACGCCCAGGGCGAGGTGCAGATCGAGATCGAGCACTCCGGCAAGAAGCTGCGCGGCAGAGGACTGTCAACCGACATTCTGGAAGCGTCGGCCTTGGCGTACCTGGCGGCGATCAACCGTCTGCGCTCGGCCGCCGCGAGAGAAGAGCGGATGCATCCGCAACTCTCGATGGAACATCCGTGATGATCTGTTGAGATCACAAGGAAGGCAGAACAAAGACCCGGGGGATGCCCCGGGCCTTTTTGTTTGGCGAAGAAGAAAAGAAGATCGGCGCAAGTAGGCCGGGCACCCTGCCCGGCTTTCCGATCGTCTCA
>JAKORQ010000620.1 GCA_029777755.1 Planctomycetota bacterium | reverse complement strand
GCCCTGGCGCGGCAGAGCCGCTGGTTCGTGCATGCTCATGTGGCGGCCGCCATCTGCCAGCCCTCGCGGCAGGCGATGATGACCGGGCGCTATCCACACAATAACGGCGCTCCCGGGTTCCATCCCATCGATCCCTCCATACCCACGCTCCAGGCGCATCTGCGGGAGGCAGGCTTCATCAACGGGATCCTCGGCAAGGTCGATCATCTCGCTCCTCAGCAAAAATATCGCTGGGAACACGTCCGCGAGATGAGCAAGTTGGGACAGGGTCGGGACCCAGGCAAGTATTACCGATTCGCCGCCGAGTTTCTCGACCGGGCGAGGTCGGGGCGTCGGCCATTTTTCTTCATGGCCAATTCGCATGATCCTCATCGCCCTTTCGCAGGCAGCGACCAGGAGAAACACACCCGCCTGCGAGAAACCGGCGATGGCTATCCCGATCCTTCGCGCATCTACCATCCCGGGGAGATACAGGTTCCCGGGTTTCTCCCGAATCTGCCGGAAGTTCGCCGCGAGGTGGCAGAGTACTTGAGCAGTTGCCGGCGAGCCGATGACACCGTCGGCGCCATCCTCAAGGCGCTGGATGAATCAGGCGAAGCGAAGAACACCATCATCATCTTCCTCAGTGACAACGGGATGGCTTTTCCCTACGCCAAAGCCAACTGTTATCTATCTAGCACGCGCACTCCCCTGCTGGTGCGCTGGCCGGGCCGGGTGACGCCGGGCGTCGATCGCACCCACTTCATCTGCGGCGTGGACTTCATGCCGACCATCCTGGAGATCATGCGGCTTCCGCAACCAGGCGACATGGATGGGACCAGTTTCCTGCCCCTGCTTTGCGGCGAAAGCCAATCTGGCCGCGAGAGCGTCTTCACCACCATCAACACCCTGGCCAGCGCTCGCGCTTTTCCCATGCGCTGTCTACAGAACCACCGGTACGGCTACATCTTCAATGCATGGTCGGATGGCCAGACCGTATATAGAAACGAGTCGCAGACCGGAAGAACCTGGGCGGCCATGCAGCAGGCGAGCGAGTCTGATCCGGCCATCGCTGCCCGGGTCGACTTCTTCTCGCACCGGGTCGTGGAAGAGCTATACGATCTGGAGAACGACCCGGCATGCCTGAACAACCTGGCAACCCGGCCGGAGTTCGCAACGCTGCTGGGGAGGATGCGGGTGCAGATGCGGGAGGCGATGGAGAAGACCTCTGATCCGCAGCTTGAGCTGTTTATCGAAGTGGCAGGGATGAGGCGGTAAGAGGATATGCTGCCTTGTCATGCCGCCGTCTGTGCTCAATGACTCGACAGATATCCATGCCGATCATCAGGGCAAGAATGGCAGCAGGATTTCCTTACCTCCCGCAGACGGAGACCGCCCTCTCCACACTGGATGGAACCGCTCTGGTTGTTGGCTATCAGATGGCGGGGGTCCGGCGGGCGCAGGTATTCCGCCATCCCTACACCTGCCGGCGCTTCTTCGCGAAGAAATCCTTGAGGATCTGCGCGCACTCGTCGGCGAGCACGCCCTCGATCACCTGGGCGCGGTGGTTGAGCCGGGGGTCATCGCAGATCTGATAGAGGGTGCGGCAGGCGCCGGCCTTGGGATCGCGGCAGCCGTAGACCACGCGATCAATACGGGCATTGACGATCGCCCCGGCGCACATGGGGCATGGCTCAAGCGTCACCACCAGCGTGCAATCCACCAGGCGCCAGTAGCCCAGCCGTCTGGCGGCCTCGCGCATCGCCACAATCTCGGCATGGGCGCTGGGGTCATCGTCATTCTCGCGTCGGTTGAATCCCCTGCCGATGATCTCGCCGGTGGGGTCATGGACGATGATGCAGCCAATGGGCACTTCGTCGACCTCGGCCGCCTGCCGGGCCTGGTCGAGCGCCAGTTGCATCAGCTTCGTGTAGTCGGACACTTGCGTGGGATCATCAGTTGATGGCGACAACTTCGCGCACTTCCGGCACCTTGTCCATCAGCACGCGCCGGATGCCGTGGTACAGCGTCATGTTAGCGCTGGGACAGCCACAACAGGCTCCGTGGAAGCGGATCTTTACCGTGCCATCCTCCTCAACGTCCACCAGTTCCACGTCACCGCCATCCTCCTGGATGGCCGGGCGAATCAGGTCAATGGCGGCATCCACCCGCTGGAAGAGGGTTGGCTGTTCAGAAGTTTTCTCGGCTGTGTTGGACATTCGTCTCCCGAAAACGCCGGCTCCAATTCAAAGTATAGAAACGGCCTGTGCAAACGACAAATCGACCTTTCGGTTTGACCGTGCCAAACGCCCACTTTAGCATGAAACCATGCTGATGGTCTGGCTGCTGGTCCTGTTTGCCATTATTCTGGCCGGATTCTTTGCCGTGACCATGTTGCGCCGCTACATCCGGTCGGATGACTCGGACATCGGCGGCGAAACCTTTACGCTCGGCGACCTGCGCTCGATGCTCCAGAGAGGCCAGATCACACAGGAAGAGTATGACCGCTTACGGGAGCAGATCATCTCAACTGTGAGAAAGCCCACAGAGAAGCCTGACAAGCCGCCGGAATCGCTCCGGCCGACCGATCCGCCGCAAGTGTAGCACCCTACTTCGCACAGCCGCCACGACAGCTATACTACGGCCGCAGATGAGTGACATAATTCCAACGCCATTCACAAAGCCGTTTAACGCAACCATCAGCCCGCCAGGCTCCAAGAGCCTGACCAACCGCGCGCTCATCCTCGCGGCACTGGCTGATGGCACCAGCACGCTCAGTAACGTACTTCTCGCTGACGACACGCTGGTGATGCTCGATTCTCTCCGCAAACTTGGCTTTGAGGTCAGGCTTGATGAGTCGGCGCGCACTGTCAGCGTCGTCGGCCAGAAGGGGCGCATCCCTGCATCCTCGGCGGAACTGTTCTGCGGCAACTCCGGTACCACCATTCGCTTTGTGACGGCACTCTGCTCGCTGGGCAAGGGCGAATATGTCCTTGATGGCATCCCCCGCATGCGCGAACGCCCCATCGGGCAGCTTGGCGCCATGCTGCGCAACCTGGGTGTGCGCATCGAGTACCCCATCAGGGAAAACTATCCACCCATCCGCGTACTGGCCGACCGCCTGCCCGGCGGACACCTGCATTTCGGGGCGGCGCAGTCATCGCAGTATCTATCGGCCGTCCTCCAGGTTGGCCCCTACGCCCGCAATGAGCTGCGCGTAAGGCTCGACTGGCCGCAGACCAGTTGGCCTTACGTGGCAATGACCATGCGTGTGATGGATCAGTTTGGGATCACTCCCGAGCTGGTGCGCAATGAGAAGACGCAGATTCCCGAGCGCATCGATGTACCCCGGGGCTCCTATATCGCCCGCGATTACGTGGTGGAGCCGGATGCGTCGAATGCCAGCTATTTCCTGGCCGCCGCCGCCATCCGCGAGGGGGCAAAGGTAACGATCGAGGGGCTGGGCAAGCGGAGTCTGCAGGGAGATGTTGGCTTTGCCGATCTTCTGCACCAGATGGGGGCGGAGCTGGTGTTCGGCCCGGACTTCATCACGATCACCGGAACCGGGCGCCTTGAGGGAATCAACGTCTCGATGGGCGACATGCCGGACATGGCGCAAACTCTCGCAGCCGTGGCGCTCTTCGCCGACGGCCCCACCACCATGCGTGACCTGCACACGCTGCGGGTGAAGGAGACGGATCGCATAGCGGCTTTGTCCAATGAGCTACAGAAGCTGGGCGCCGAGGTGGAGATCGAGCGTGACACCATGACGATCCATCCGCCTGAGAAGCTGAAGGCAGCGCACATCGACACCTATGACGATCACCGCATGGCGATGAGCTTTGGCGTGGTGGCGACACGTGCGTCCGGCATCGTCATCAAGGACGCCCAGTGCGTGAATAAGACCTATCCCCGCTTCTTCGATGACCTGGCCAGGCTCGGCCAGCAGACATGACGATGAGCTGCGAATTCTGCCAGCTTCGCCTGAAGTACCCGGTGAGCGCCGACGTGGCGACTTACCTTCCCGGCGCTACCTTCGGGCCGCGGCGGATGCGCGACTGGGAATTTGTCTGGATGATCGAGGGGGACGCCCAATACCGCTGGAACAGCGTGGAGGTTGAGGCGCCGGAAGGGTCAATCGTGCTGTGCCGCCCCAATGGAGTGGACCATTTCCAGTGGGACAAGAACCGCCGGACGCGACACGCCTTCTTTCATTTCGACATACTCTCCATCCCCGCAAGTTGGCCACCGGTAGTGAGTTGGCCCTTCGTGCGCAAACCGCGCGATGGCGATATTCTCCGTGCCCTGTTTCGCTACCTGCTCACGCCTGGCCGGAAGCAGGAAGCACCCTGGCGCATCGCAGTAACGCAAATGCTGGCGGCGTTTGTGCATGGCGAGTACGACAGCGGCGATGTGCCGCGCGAGTCGCTGCCTGCCCCAGTGGATGCTGCCCTGCGGCATATCCAGCGGCGTCTGGATGGCGACCCGGCCAGCCATATCTCACTGGCAGAGCTGGCAAGAGCGGCGAAGGTTACGCCCGAGCATCTCTGCCGACTGTTCCGCACGACCACCGGCCTGTCACCGGCTGCGACGGTGCGCATGGCGCGGCTCGACCGGGCGGTGGTGTTGCTGGCCCGCAGCAATCACCTGATCGGCGAGATCGCGGAGATGTGCGGCTTTGGCAGCCAATTCCATTTCTCCCGGCGCTTCACCCAGGCTTTCGGCTGCTCGCCGACAACCATGCGAAAGCGCATCAATGCGGGAGAGACACCGCCGCTGCCATTGCTGAAAAAGTGGGGATGAGCATCCGTAACGACGCCCTTTTCCTATATGTTCCCTTCGTCGCTTCCTCGCTCAGTCGCTTTGTGTGGACGTCTTCCGGTTTCGTGGCTCTGATGTCGCATATCTCGCCGAGGATCACCTTATCTCCCGCGGGTGGAGGACCGCCCGCTCCATTGGGTGAACTTCCCTAGGTAGATCTGCTCTCAGAGCTGCAGTGCCGGGCGAACCAGCTCTCGATCCCCAGCAGCGCCAGGGCGATCAGCACCAGCGGCAGCCACAGTTCCCGCCCTGCCCGGCCCTTGCCCACAAAATTCGCCAATTCGCCATCGCGCGGATCAATCACCGTGACGTCCAGCTCCGACCAGATCTTGGTGAGCTTGCGCGAGTCATAGCTGGTAAGGTCAGACTCCTCTGTCGGCGGGCGGGAGATGAATGTCCAGCTCTTCTGCTCATTGCCCACCTTAAGCTTCAGCTCATATCGGCCGGCCATCTGCGTGCGCGTGTAACGCAGCTCCGACGACAACACAGACGGCAGAAGCTCCATCGGCTCTTCCTTGCCGTCCGGCCGGCGAACCTTCGGCGGCGCATCTTCCGACACGCCCTCGACGTTGATCGAGATGGGGTCCCCCTGTCGGATGTTCAACTCGGGAAGCTGGGCGGCCGCCAGGTAGCGGACCATCGACTGCATCAACGGCAGGTAAAAACCCGAGAGCGGAAGCGTGTTCCAGTCAGCATCGATCGTGGAGGTAAGAAGCAGCACTTTTCCCTTGCCGGCCGAGCGCTCCAGCAGCAGCGGTTCGCCGCTGGCCAGTGTAATGAGGGTTCGCGCATCCGACCTGCTGGTGGTCACCGGGAAGTGACGGGTGATCGTCACCGTAGGCACAGGGTCTGGCCGCCCGCGCAGGAAGCGAAACAGCGGATGCGACATCTCCAGGCCGATTATCCCCATCGACACCGTTGCCTGTGCCGACATCGAGTTGCCCAGCCGGGCCGGCAGGATGCCGCTGCCCTCGCGAAACAGGAGGGTGTTATAATTCTCCGCCTGCACCAGGTTTCCGGTACTGATGAGCAATCCGCCGCCAGAGTAAACAAACTGCTCCAGCTCGCTTACCTGCGACTCAGTGAGAGATGACACATTCGCCAGCACCACCACCGGATGCTTGCGCGGATCGAGACGCTGCCACCTGACGGGAGTAGTGATGGTGAGTTTCGCGGGATCCGGCCCCTGCTCGCCACTGGTGGCAAATGGTGAAAGCGCCAGCCGGAAGAAATCCGACTCCTTGCGGAACGCACCTTCGCGCTCGTCTCCGCTGATGAACAGCACCTCCAGCGGAGGCATCACCAGCACCGACAGTTCGCGGCGATCATCAAACGGCAGCCCATCTGGGCGAATCTGCGCGGTGAGCACGTGGCAGCCCGGGACGTCAAATTGAGCTGTCGCGCGCACCACCGTCGAGCCGTTGGCCGGCACTACCAGCGTGTTGCGATAGATCTCGCGATTGCCATCAGTCACGGTGAGAGGAACATCGCTGGCGATCTCATCGGCGTAGTTGCGCACGCGGATCTCAAGCTCCACCGGCTGCTTCGCGACGGCCGGCAGCCCGTGCGCCACGAACGACTCCACGGCGACATTGCGCCGCTCCATGCCGCCCACGGGGATGAGGAATATTCG
>JAKORQ010000619.1 GCA_029777755.1 Planctomycetota bacterium | reverse complement strand
TGCCAGTCGGCGATAGTCGGCCGCCGAGCCTATGCGCGCCTGGAACTGCCCGGTCATCCCCAGATCAGCGGCCAGGCGCGTCAGCATGGCTCCTCCTCGTGCGATACTCCCCAAAGTCGCACTCGATCACGACGTCCGGGCGCAGCGCCGTCGCCAGGTCGTCGTGGCATGTCGCCACCACCGCGGAAACACGATCCTGATTCGCCAGCGCCCTGCGAAGGTTGCGCGCGATCACCGCCGCCGAGAAACGATCAAGCTGCGTGGCAAACTCATCCACCAGCATCACGCCTCCCTGCGACATCGCCTTCGCATACCCCATGGCCAGACGTAATCGGCTCTGCTGCCCTGTGCTCAGCAGGCTGGCCGGCGACAGGTAGGTGTAAACCTCACCCAGCCCGAAACGCGCGAGAACCGCCAGCGCATCCTCCAGCTCAACAAACGGCAGACAGTCGATCACCATCTCGTTGGAGAAAGCCATCTTGTCAGCACATATGCCGCGATCTCCCAGGTGGCCGGCGAGATGGCGCATCAGCAGGCTCTTGCCCGAGCCACTTGCGCCGGCGATGAGCAGGATCTTCCCCGCGGCACATTCGCCGACGATCCGCCGCGCGGTTTCATCGGCAAGAGTCGCCCAGTCATACCCGATCTGCGGCTTGCCCTTGATCGCGAATCGCCTGGCTATCGCCGCAGCGCGCGAAAGTGTCCCCACTGGTGTCATGGTTCAGTTCTCCCCTCAAGGTGTTGATAGCGAAGCTTGGCCCAGCCGCGAACCTCGGCCAGCGTGCGGATGGCCTGCTGTCGCGACATGCCCAGGGCGGACCCGGCCTGCCCGATGCGCTCACCCCGGCAGAGCACGCGCAAGGCAATCTCGCGATGGCGAAACGGCAGTTCATCCGCGAACCTGACCACGGTCTGGGCGATGGGATCATTCAGCCGCGCACGCAGTTGGCGGATCCGGCGAGAAATCGTTCCGCTGTGTTTGCCCAGCAGCCGGCCCAGTGCCCGCACACTCGCCAGCCCCTGGGCCCACATGACCAGCAGTTCACGATCCTCCTCCGGCAGCATCTCCAGCATCCGCTGCGCTATCCGATCATCCGACAACCCCCGCCCGGCAGATGGGCCTACCCGAGTTGTTTTCTCCAGCAGCATGGAAAACCCCGACGTGTTTACAAGCGTATAAACAGCAGTGTAAGTTTAGCGTTTGTTCGGGAGCTGTCAACAGATATGTTAGGCATTTGTCAGGTCATGGCAATGGTGACTGCAAGTGTCGTGATTGGCGGTATTTAGCGAGATCATCAGGCGGGTGGGAGACTGTCGGCGGGTAGTTGACAGTTACCTAACGGCTAGTATTCTATTGATTAAATCCAAGGATGGCATCTCATGGAATCACTGGGCGACAAGATACGCAGGCAGCGGCGGCGGCTCGGGCTTACGCTCGATGAGCTGGCCGTTCGCAGTGGCGTCTCCAAGCCGTATCTCTCGCTTATCGAGACCGGGCGCGTACCCAATCCTCCCAGCGATGAAAAGTTACAGAGCCTTGAGCAGGCGCTGGGGTTCAACCCGGGCGAACTGGTGGCGCTGGCGCATCTGCACCGCACGCCTGGCGATATCCGCGCCATGCTCCAGAAGCTGCTGGCCGACCGCAAGGCCAAGGAGACCGGCGAGGCAGTAAGTCCCGACGCGCCCGTCGATCTGGACACGGCGTACTTCACCGGGGTGCTGCATGAGGTGGTCGAGCAGAGCACGGCGAATGTGGAGCGCGTGAAGGCGGGCGCTGTGCCGATCATCAACAAGGTGTCGGCCGGGTATCCGCGCGAGTTCACCGACCTGTCCTATCCGCGTGGCGTGGCGGATGCATACCTCACCTGCCCGGATCTATCCGACCCGGACGCCTTCGCCGCCCGTGTGTGTGGCGACTCGATGATGCCCAAGTATCGCGAGGGGGATGTGGTGGTCTTCTCACCGGCCCTGGTGCCGCGCTCAGGGGATGACTGCTTCGTCAGGTTCGAGGATGGGCAGACCACCTTCAAGCGGGTCTTCTTCGAGAATGACGAGAATGGCCGGCCGGTGATCCGCCTCCAGCCGCGCAATGAGAAGTACCGTCCGCAGATCCTGGCAAGCGAGAAGATCTCCGGCCTGTACCGGGCACTGTATCGCTTCGAGCGCCTGGAGAGCGAATGACCGCTGGTCGGCTTCCTGCTAGACTTTCCCTTCCATGACCTGCGCGCGAGAAAAACAGATCGGCCTGATCCTGCGCCAGCTTGAGTCGGCGCGGTCGGCCGCCATCAGCACGCGGCAGACCTATGCCCTCGAGCAGAACATCCGCCTGATGGAGTCGCTGCGGTCGCTGACGGGCTTCATCAACTGGCTGGCCAACGATCTGCCGCGGCTCCAGGGGGATCGCCTGCTGGAGCTGAACGAGCTTTTGCCCGAGTGGGATGGGCTGATCCACGACCAGCTCCTGGGGGTGGAGCGCCACAAGTGGCCGGCGTTCATTCGCCCGATGGTCGATGCCCTCGTGCATGAGATCACGTCGGCGCGGCGCGAGATGGTGCTGCTGGATATCGGCTCAGGCGCGATGGAGATCGAGCGGCAGGTGATCACTCGCCTGCTGGAGCGGCGTAAAGTCGCGCCGACAACGTTCATCGCCATCGACGAGTCGGCATCCGCCCATTCACGCGCCAGGGCCAACCTGGCCGAGTTGGCCGGGCAGGTTCAGATCAAGGAGACGAGCCTGGAGCAGGTGATCGAGCTGGCACACCAGCCGGCCGCGCGCTTTCGCGTGCTGCTGTGCCGATGCAATGCCAGCGCACTGGATGCCCTTGCCGATGGCAGCCTCGACCTGGCGTTTCACTCCTTCATGCGCCATCACCTGCTGCCGCAACAGCGGATATGGCTTGACCAGGCGTGCGCAAGAATTGCCTATCGGGTGCTGGAATACGACGGCTATCGCAGCACACTGCACCTGATGGCGCTAGCGCTGGCCTGCTGGCGCCACCCGGCCTTCCTCTCGGCCGGCATAGTCTCCTGCCTGCGCTTCCCCAAGCGCGAGCAACTGCTGATGCGCGATCTTGAGCGCCTGCAGTTCTTCTCCAACGGCTGTTACCTGGGGGTCTGTTGAATGTCTATTGTTGATTGACTTGCGCCCCGGAATAGCCAGGACGGGGCACAGACCGCAAATTGCAAATCAGGAGATCCAACTGTATCCAGCTGTGGTTCTGCCCGGCTTCATTTCTTCCCTCATCTGCTCTACCATCATCGCTGATGGAACGACCGCTGTTTGCGCCATGGCGCATGGATTACATTCGCTCGCTGGAGAAGCCTGATGAGGGCTCCTGTTTCCTTTGCCTCGCTTCCGAGCGGGAGCATCACCATGATCGCCTGGTGCTCTGGCAGACTGACCTGACGGTCGTGTTGATGAATCGCTTCCCGTACACCAATGGGCATCTGCTGGTTGCGCCCATCGCGCACAAGCCGGAACTGGCCGACCTTACTCCAGAGGAGCTATGCGACCTCGGCGAGCAGACGGCCAGGGCAGTCGAGCTGCTCAAGCGGGCAATCTCCCCGCAGGGGTTCAACATCGGGATGAACCTGGGACGCTGCGCAGGGGCCGGCGTGCCGGGGCATCTGCACCAGCATGTCGTACCCCGCTGGGCCGGCGACACCAATTTCATGAACGTGGTCGGCCAGGTGCGCATTATCCCGCAGGCGACCGAGCAGCTTTACGAGCATCTGCTCACGCTGCTCTAGTGCAGATCCACCCAAAGTGGAGCGGGCGGTCCTACGCCCATCCAATGGGTGGACTTCCACCTGGAGCGGAGCTGCTCCAGCTTCGACGGTGGCCTTCATCAGCAAGCCATCAGGAAATCATTCCGCGGGGATTGGGAGCGCTGGTAGTGGCGCCGCTGCGGGCGACGGTACAGGTCCACGTAATACTCGCACTCGTCTCCAAGGCGCTGAGCATCGCGGAAACCGGAGCGCACCAGGTGCTGCGCCAGCCGTTCGCTGCAGACCCCATCCTTCACGCGCAGCTTGAGGATGCCGCTGTCGCGGGCGAAGTCGCCAATGGCGGCCATCAGCCTGGCGGCGTGCGACTGCCGTGCGTCGGGATCGGGAGCTGTCAGTTGCAGATCCGTCAGCACGGCTACCTGAGGACACTCGATCTCCAGGCGCGCCGACGCCAGCGTCATCTGGTGTGCTCTCAGGAGCCAAAGCAGGCTCTTCGTTTCCGATGCCTGCAACGATAACGGTCCAACAACTTCCCAGTCCATGTCGGTCTTCACTACTAACCTGCCTTTTAGGAATTAGTACTTGCCGGCCCCGGCGTTTTGTTCCCGACCCGGAGGTGAATTTCATCCGCAACGTGTGTGCCGACGGGTGATGGCAGCGCGCCCGCGGGCCGGTTCTGGTGGTTAATGGTGATGAACAGTGAGGTTCATCGCCCGCGGGACACTTCCAGTCGTACCCTGACTGACAATTAGTCGCTGAGCCTGTTGCGTCCCCGGGGCGTCGGTTGCACAGTGCCGGGGCTGGTTGTATAAGCCTTACATACGGCTAACCGGACAGGGACGTTTACCGGGAGCAGGATGTCACTCGCCAGCAACAGCTATCTCACTCGCCTGAATCCGCAGCAGCTCCAGGCCGCTACCTTCACGCATACCAGGCCGCTGCTGATCATCGCCGGGGCCGGCACGGGCAAGACCAACACCCTCGCCCACCGCGTTGCTCACCTGATCGCCAGCGGACTGAATCCCGGGCGCATCCTGCTGCTGACCTTCACGCGGCGGGCGGCGGCGGAGATGCTCCGCCGAGTCGATGGCATCCTCCAGGGGGCCGACCTGACGACGGACTCCGCCACCAGCCGCATCTGGGGTGGCACGTTTCATTCCATCGCCAATCGCCTGCTGCGCATCTACTCGCAGTCGATCGGGCTGGGCGAAGCCTTTACCGTGATGGACCGCACCGACGCCGAGGACCTGATGAACATGGTCCGCAGCGAGCTTCAGCTTGATAAAGGCGACGCCCGTTTTCCCCGCAAGGGCACCTGCATGGCGATCTACTCGCGCTGCGTGAATGCCCAGGAGCAGGTCGAGCAGACGCTGAAGGTGCATTTCCCCTGGTGCAGCCAGTATCCCGACCAGCTCAAGGTGCTCTTCCGCGAGTACACGCGCGCGAAGCATCAGCAGAATGTGCTCGACTACGACGACCTGCTGCTTTACTGGTATCACCTGCTGCAGAATGACCAGATCGCCCACCATGTGAGCGAGCGCTTCGATGCCGTGCTGGTGGATGAGTACCAGGACACCAACATCCTCCAGGCCGGCATCCTGCAGAAACTCTGTCCCGGCGGCCGCGGGCTTACCGTGGTGGGGGATGACGCCCAGAGCATCTACTCCTTCCGCGCCGCCACCGTGCAGAACATCCTCGACTTCCCCAGGCAGTTCCCCGATGCCGAGGTGATCAAGCTGGAACAGAACTACCGCTCCACCCAGCAGATCCTCGACTCGGCCAACGCGGCCATCTCCCTCTCGCCCATCGGCTATCGCAAGGAGCTGGTCTCCGTCCGTGGCCCGGGACAAAAGCCCACGCTGGTTCACCTGGTCGACGAGGATCAGCAGTCGCGATACGTGATCGATCGCGTGCTGCATCACCTGGAGGCGGGCATCCCGCTGCGGCGGCAGGCGGTGCTGTTCCGGGCACTGCATCATTCCGATGCCCTCGAGGTGGAGCTGGTCCGTCGGAACATTCCCTTCGTGAAGTATGGCGGGCTTAAGTTCCTGGAGGCCGCCCACGTCAAGGACCTTATCTCCTTCCTGCGACTGGCGGAGAACAGCCGCGACCTGACCAGCGCCTTCCGCATCCTGCAATTGCTCGATGGCATCGGCCCGGCGTCGGCGAAGAGGGCGATCGAGCACCTGGCGTCTGGTTCGTTTGACCTGAAGTGCTGGGAGGGATTCGCCGCCCCGCCGGCCGCGCGGATCCAGTGGCGTCCATTCGTCGACCTGATGGTCAACCTGGCGCGAGCCGCCATGCCGCTACAGCAGCAGATCGCCGAGACACGCGAGTTTTACGCGCCCATCCTCGAGAAGCGCTATGACCAGGCCTCCATGCGCCTGCGCGATCTACAGCAGCTTGAGCAGATATCCAGCAACTTCCGCAGCCGATCGGAGATGCTGGCTGAACTGACACTGGATCCGCCCAACAGCACGCAGGACCTGGCCGGCCCGCCGCTGCTGGAGGAGGATTACCTTATCCTCTCCACCATCCACTCGGCCAAGGGTTGCGAGTGGGATGCGGTCTACCTGCTGCACGCGGCCGACGGCAATATCCCCTCGGACATGACCACCGGCTCGGAGGAACTGATCGAGGAGGAGCGCCGGCTGTTCTACGTCTCGCTCACGCGGGCGAAGGATTTCCTGTACGTCTGCTTCCCGGCGTTTTACCAGTACAAGCGGCCTGCCAGGGGTCACTCCATGGCGCAACTGACGCGCTTCCTGCCTGATGAGGTGCTTGGCCACTTCGACCAGGTGAGCCTGCGCAACGACAGCCCGGCCGACCGGCCGGAAAAGCTAAAGGGCGCGGCCGCCAACATCCGTAGCGCCATCGTCGGGATGTGGGAATAAAGGGGAGCGACGAAGCAACTTAGCGACGAGCGACGAAGGGATCATGTAGGTGCGAAAACGCGGCGAAATGTGCCGTAGATCACTTGCCCTGGGCCGCTTGCGTGGTGGATTGAGTTGTTTTCTTCCTCGGCCACATGCGGGCGATGGCAGCCTTGATGGCCGGGTCTTCCGGGATGGACTGATCCAGCGGGATGAGGGTGGCACTGGCATCGGTCAGCGACCAGCCTTCCGGCAGCTTCACCAGGTGCAGGTCGACTCGCCCAAGGTAGCGCAGGTAGTCGCCGGCATGGACGATCAGTACCGGCCGCTCGTCCGGGGCTGTCACCCAGTTGCCGCGGGGAAGGGTAGCGTGGGACTGCCCGCCGACGATGACGTCGATTCCCTCGACGCTTTGCGCGACCTGGCGATCTTCCGGCAGGCCGATATGCGTCACCGCGACGACCAAATCGACGTTCTCTTCCCGGAGCTTGCGAGCCTCGCGCCTGGCCGCCTCGGCCGGGTCTTCAACCTTCAGCGGCAGCGAGCTGTGATGCTCCTTGCGCAGGAAGCACAGGCCAAACATCCCGACGCGCACCGGGCCGACGTTCGCGATGTGGCGATCCTGTGACAGCGGCTTGCCATCGAGGCGGTAAGTGACGTTGGACGCAAGCACGGGGAACTTTGCCTCGGCGATGCGATGCTGCAGGTTGGCCGCCCCGCCATAAAACTCGCCGTTGCCCGGGACAAAGACGGAAAAACCGATCTGGTTCATCAGGGCGATGCTGGATGCCCCGGCCGTGGCGATGGTCATGGCGTCGCCGCGCGAGAACTCATCGCCGGCGTGGATGAGCAGGACATTCTCCCGCCCGACCTCCTGGCGGATCTGCTCCACGGCGGACGCCAGACGGGCATACCCGCCGACCACCTTGCCATCCTGGTTGTACCCGCGGGTCTGGCCGTGCACATCGTTTACATGCAGCAGCACGATATGGGCAGTCTCCGGCTCAGCCGCCAACGACGGCGACACGAGCAGGGCAATGGCAGCAATAAAAAAGGCGGGGCGGAAAAGCATCGGCGGAATGTTCTACCGCCTAACCCGCCAGGAATCCATCGAACGGGTTAAGATAAGCAGGAAGGAAAACCTGGCGAAACAAGCTGGGCGGTGGGGAGTAAGAGGCAGGAAGGATAGGAAGAAGCGACAAAGGGGAGTAAGAGGCACGAAGGAGTTGGGGCTTGCGCAGCCTGACGACGCAACGACGGAGAACGAAAGAAGCTCGGGCGTCCGCGGAATGCTCTACAGTAGCCTCAGTGCCTTGGTGCCTCTATCTCGGAATTGAGATCGCCGGCGGGGCGTTTTCCCTTACCTGCAGTCGGCCGGGGACTTCCTGCATCAGGAAATAGCCGACAACCACGGCGCCTGCGATGAACATGGCCCGGAGGATGATGGCCTTGCGCAGGCGGAGGGTGAAGCCGATCCAGGCGGCGAACAGGCCAGCCACCAGGCTGCCGATCAGCATCATCAGCAGGACCGTGCCCACTGCGTACCAGGAGCCCAGCGAGAAGTCGTCCACCAGGGCGAGCATCTCCAGTGCCCCAACCACCCCGGCCGCCAGGGGCGTGACGATCAGCACCACCGGGCCGATCAGCTCAGTGAGGGACGGGCCCTCGCCGCGCCGCCGACGGGGTCGATCGTCCTGGATGAAGTCTTCGCCGAGGGAAACATATGGGCGGGAGGAAGCCGCAGGGGCGTCGCTGAGATAGGGAATCTTCGGCGGGGTGGGTGGCGGAGCGGGAGTCTTGGGGCTTGCCGAGGAGGCTGAAGAGGCCGCGCTGCCCAGACCAACCAGGCCGGCGGAGAAACCGGCGCCCAGATCCTCCTCGTCATCGTCATCGAGGGTCATGTCCAGGTCTGGCCGAAGTTGGCCGCAGACGATGCACGTGACCGATGCCTGGCTGCGCCCCGGTGGAAATGGGGTGCCGCAGCGAGGACAGAGAATCTCGGAAGTCGACATAGCACTTTCCTGCAGACCCCGGTTTTCGTTGCCCTGTCCGGACAGGTCTGCCTCAAACTCATCTGCAGATTCGCGCCAAATCCTCATCAATGCAAGCAAAAAAGGGTGCCGCCGCTACCGCACGTGACGAAAAACACAATCCAGTGTGAGCCGGGCCGAACTGCAGATGGTAATGTGTGTGCCACAGCTGATGAAGGGCGACAACCTACAAATTCGTGAGCACTTGGTAACAATGCTGGTCGCCGCCATCCTGATGAGCTGCGCGGCGATGGCGATCGGGGCAAATCTGGGAACATTCCTGGCCGGGCTGGTGCTGGTGGCGATCGCGGTGCCGCTGCTGGCGGCGGGAAGGCGCTCATGGCTGGTTCGCCTGCTCGCGGCCGGCTCCATCGCCGATGCGGCGGCGCTTGTCTGGCTGGTGGTGGCGTTGGCGAATGAGCCGTTCACCATCTGGCAGTGGCTGAAGGCGTATCTTCTGTTGCTTTCACTTGCGCTGCTGGCGTGCGGGTTGCCGGGATTGTGGAGACTGGCAAGGTTTTCCGCGCTGTCGGCCGGGGGGCTTACCGTGCTGCTGCTGGCGCTGTGGCTGACAGCGCCGGTGTGGCTGTTTCATCACCTGCAGAGTGATGCGCTGATCGACTGGATGCAGCGGTTGATCGACATCCATCCGCTGTTCGCAATGAATGCCACCGTTGAATCGGGAATCTGGACTGAATCACCGCTGGCGTATCGCGTACTGAATCTCAACCAGGATGTCTTTTACGCCATGCCCGGGGGACCGTGGAAGTCGATCCTGTTTCATGGTGTTCTCGGGGCATTGTTCCTGCCGGTTGGAGATGATATTGTGTAGTTCTGGATACGAATATTCCAATTAAATAACGATTGTTGAGATTGCAAGAATTCGGATAGTCAGGGTATTTGTGTCGTCAGGTGAAGGAGGACCCATTGGCGTGGCTAAAGCTTAAGAAGCGCTGGCTGATACTCGCCATCCTGCTGGGTCTGCTGGCGGGCGTGGGTGGCTATACCTTTGTGTACGCCGAAGGGCTCTCGTACATGTCCAACGAGCCGGAGGTGTGCAACAACTGCCACATCATGAACGACCAGTACGACTCCTGGCGGAAGGGTCCGCACCATGCGGTGGCAACCTGCAATGACTGCCACGTGCCGCCGCAGTTTCCCCAGAAGTACATAGCCAAGGCATCCAACGGCTATCACCACTCCATGGGGTTTACGTTCCAGCCGGCACGGCCTGACGACCAGGGCGCCAGGCCATTTTTCAACGAACCGATCATGATCAAGCCCGGCAACAGCCAGATCCTGCAGGACAACTGCCTGCGCTGCCATGGGGATTTCGTCCATGAGCTGGTGCGCGGCAGTACGTGGGGCCAGGACGCGGTGCGCTGTGTGCATTGTCATAAAAACGTCGGCCATGGGCCAATGAAGTAGGGCATATCGCGAGGTGAGTAAGGCACTATGAACAGCGAATCG
Source organism: Planctomycetota bacterium (assembly GCA_029777755.1). GTDB lineage: Bacteria > Planctomycetota > Phycisphaerae > Tepidisphaerales > Tepidisphaeraceae > CAIQIQ01. Next base: position 5,689 of record JAKORQ010000619.1, on the reverse strand, counting down.
ACCCATCGACGTGGCGGGATACTGGCGTTTGTGGTGGTGGCGCTTGTCATCGCCGTCATAACCGCCGCCATCACGGCGCTGCTGATCAACATCTTCGAACGCAAGCAGGAGGCGAAGGATCCCTACCTGAAACTGGTCGAGGTCACGGAAAATGACGTCGACCCGGCCAAGTGGGGCACCAACTGGCCACGCCAGTACGACGGCTATCTGCGCACGGCCGAGCCCACGCGCACCAAGTATGGCGGCGGGGTCGGCCCCGAGGGCACGCTTCCCCCGCAGCGCGCCGAGAAGGATCCCTGGCTGACGCGCATATTCGCCGGCTATCTCTTTGCCATCGACTATCGCGAGCGCCGCGGGCATGCCTTCATGCTTGAGGATCAGATGATCACCAAGCGCAATGTGCCCGAGGAGAACAAGCAGTCGGGCAACTGCCTGCACTGCCACGCCTCGATCATGCCGCTGTACCGCGACCTTGGACAAAAGGCCCTGCCCGAAGGCACTCCCGAGCAGCAGGTGCAGAAGGGCCTGGAGGCGGTTGGCGCCATGGGCTACTGGGAGGCGTTCGATCACCTCAAGGAGCTCACGGGCGGCACGGCACACCCGGTGAGCTGCGTCGACTGCCACAGCCCGGAAAACATGGAGCTGCGCGTTACTCGCCCGGGCTTCATCAACGGCATCCGCGAGCTGGCCAGCTCCAGCGAGCCCACGCCGCATCTGCCCAGCATCGAGCGCTGGCGCCGCGGCGATCGCGCACGGCCATACGATCCCAATGTCGATGCCACGCGGCAGGAGATGCGCTCCTTCGTCTGCGGCCAGTGCCATGTGGAGTACTTCTGCGGCAAGGGCATGACGATCTTCTTCCCGTGGGGCAATGGCCTGAAGGTCGAGCAGATCGAGGCGTACTACAACAATATGGAGTTCCCCAAGGGCAAGCGCTTCCGCGACTGGGAGCACGCCGAGACCGGCATGCCGGTGCTCAAGGCGCAGCACCCGGAGTTTGAGGTGTGGAGCCAGGGCATCCACGCCAAGAGCGGCGTGGCGTGCGCCGACTGCCATATGCCCTACAAGCGCGAAGGTGCGCTTAAGGTGTCGGAGCACTGGGTTCGCAGCCCGCTGCTGATGATCAACCGCTCCTGCCAGCCGTGCCATCCGTACCCGGAGGAGGAACTGAAGCAGCGCGTGGAGACAATCCAGGATCGCCACAATGCCCTGTTGACGCTGGCCGGCGAGGCGGCCGTGTCGATGCTCGATGCCATCCGCGAGGTGCGCAAGCCGTATGACCAGCGCAACCGCGAGCAGGCCCTGGCCAAGGCGCGGCAGACGCTGGAGCAGGATCCCAACTGGGCACAGCTTTTACCCGAGCAGCAGGAGAAGCGCCTGGAAGACGCGGTGAAGGCCAACCTTCAGGCGGCCTGGCAGGAAGTGGTGGCCAACACGCCGGAACTGCAGGAGCTGGGTGAGTTGCAGCGCCAGGCGCAGTGGCGGCTGGACTTCGTGGCGGCCGAGAACTCCATGGGCTTCCACGCCCCGCAGGAGATGGCGCGAATCCTGGGAGAGTCGATAAACCTCTCGCGCCAGGCCGAGATAAAGGCTGTCGCCATGCTCGGAGGCAAGCTCCCGCCGGCCTACCCGACGCCCGGGCCAGTCCCGGCCGGCCCGGAACAGCAGCCGCAAGAGCAGCAGTAGACAAGCCAACAACGCAATCGACCGCTGGCGTGCAGCTATCGGTAAGTGATGGCTGCACGCTTCTGCTTTTGGTGTAGTATCCAGATGCCTTGATTGACTGACCACAAGAGGCACAGAGACAAACAGGTAAGTGAAAGCAGAGCAGGTCGTCCCGGGAGCGCGGTCATCCTCGCCCGCATCATGTTTCACCACGAAGCGACGAAGAAGCGAAGCAGACGAACTTGTTCGATTGTCGATCGCAGGTGCTTGGTCGCTTCGTTTCTTCGTGGTTAAGAAGGAGCTTGAAGGGAGGTCTTTCCCAGACTCTCGGCTCCGTCGTTCTCCGTCGTTGCGTCGTTACGGCGTGTGATATTGGACTCGCTGCAAACCGCCGACCAACCGGCGAAGGCCAATCCCTTCGTGCCTCCGTGCCTTGGTGCCGGCGCGCCTTCCCTTCGTCTCCTACTCCCTTGGTCGCTTCCTGCCTCCCCTCAGATTCTCGTCGCTTCCTCCGCCATGGCCGCCACGTTCTGTGGTGGGATGTTGGGGAGCAGCGCCTCGTGGCTGGGGCTGATGATTACTCGCGGGCCGAGGGTTTCCCTGATCCGCCTGACCTCGTCGCGCACCTGTTGTGGCGTGCCGTTGACCAGCAGGTTCTGGGTGTCGATGGCGCCCAGGAAGGCGATCCGGCCGCCGAAGTTGCTGGCGAGCGTGTCGGCGTCCATGTTGCGAGCCAGCGCTTGCAGGGGGTGCAGGCAATCGACACCGGCGTCGATCAGCCGGTCGATCACGCGGAAGATCGAGCCGCAGGAATGCAGTATCACCTGCTTGCCGTGGCGGTGGCCCTGCTCGGTGAAGCGCTTGAACCATGGCATGACAAACTGGTCGAAGTGGGCCGGCGAGCAGATCAGGTCCAGTTGCGTACCGAAGTCGTTGCCGAAGAAAAAGGCATCCACCAGGTCGCCGGCCCGCTGGAAGAAGATCTCGTTGGCGTCGTAGTAGAACTGGCAGACACGATCGGTCACCGCCTGTACGATCCCCGGCCGCTCGTACATGTAGATCATGTAATTGTCCATGCCGAACAGGTCCATGATGTTGTGGTAAAAGCAGGTCCACAGGCCCGACGCGCGGTAGTAGTTTCCGGTGTCGGCAAGGGTGGCGACAGTTGTGTCGTAATCTACCAGCGCAGGGTCCGGCCAGGGATAGCGCTCGACATCCTCGATCGTCTCGGCATTCGCCAGCGGGCCCGGGTCGCCGTGGGACTGTTTGCTGTTAAGGGGGAACATCGGGCGGGCCGGGTCCTTGTATCCCCATACGGCATGCCAGCGCAGATCATCGTTGAGCTTCACGCGCAGCTCTTCCTCGCTGGAGGTGCCGAAGTACCTGTGAAGGATCGGCCAGGTATCGGGGTGAGGATTGCCCATCCAGAAGCCGCAGCGGTCGGCGGGCTGGCCTGCGATGATCCGGCGGATGCGCTCTCGCGATGTCATTATCCTGTTTCCTGCTCGAGAAAAGCCGCCCGCGACATCTGCTGTGCGAGCGGCGAGAGTTTTTGGTGCTATTCCTTCTCCCACACCGGGCGAATCCTGGCGTTGGGATCGATGCCGGCGAGCATCATACCCTGCCCGCGCGACTCGTGCGTCTGCACCGTGGGGCAGTCGGTGGGATCGCGCATCTGTACCAGCAGTGTGGTGCGCGCCTCGCTGGACTCGTTTTGGCCTGAGCCGTGGATGGTCAGGTAATTGAAGAAGATGACGTCTCCGGCTTTGCCCGGCAGGGGCAGGGCGTCCTCAAGGCGGTACTTGTCCTCGGGCAGATAGTGGTCGGCGGGGCTCTGGTGCTCCAGCGGTCCAAGTTTGTGGCTGCCGGGGATGACGCGGAAGCAGCCCTTCTCGATGGGGCAGTCATCGAAGTAGAAGATGGCCGCCATCATGGTGTGCTTCTCGTGGGGGAAGTAGGGGTAATCCTGGTGCATGGGGAATGGCGCGCCCTTGGCCGGCGGCTTGATGAACATCTTGGTGTGGTGCAGTTGCACGTTGGGGCCGAGGATGCCCTCGGCAAGCCCGGTGAAGCGCTCATCCACGATCAAGCGCGAAACCATGGCCGAGTGGAACTGCACATCATGGCAGTGGTCGATATGCACGTTAGGGTTCTTGGCGCGAATGCTCGGCCAGGTGGCGTTGACGGTGCGCTGGGCACGCAGACGCTCGGCCAGTGCGTGCATCTCATCGCGATACGCCAGCGCTTCCTCACGCGAAAGCACGCCTTCCACGACCAGGTAGCCGTTCTCGCGGTAGAACTCCTGCTGCTGCGGTGTAAGTCTGTTTGCCATAGGGGTTTTCCTTTCTGAAAGAGGCTAGACCTCCGCATCGCGCCGGACAATTGGAAAGACTCTTGTGCAGTGGTAAAAATCCATACATGGAAGACCGCCCTGACTTGTTGGCATGGAATTACCAATCGCTGCCGACGGTGGTGCGGGCCGGCAGGTATCCCCTGGAGGATCGCAACTTTGCCTACAGCTATCTCACACCGACCACCGCGATTCACCTGTACGACTATGTGGGGACGATTCGCATAGGCACAAGCGAGTTTGCCCTGCAGCCTGGTGACCTGACGATCACCCCGGCGAATCGGGAGTCGCGCTACGACGTTCCCACGCCCGGCCATCACTGGTGTATTCACGCATATGCTCCGCGGCGGCATGGCCCGGCCGTGGAGTTGCCGATCTACCTGCGCCTGGGGAAGAACGCGGCGTTCGTGGCCGAGCGTTTCCGGACCATCGCCCAGCTCGTGGCCGAGGGAGGTGAACTGGCCGAGGCGCGGGCGGCCATCGCTTTGCAGGACCTGATGCTCTACCTGGCGGCCATGCATCGGTCGGCCGCCACCAGCCCGGTGTTGCGCAGCGACCTGGCGGTGGAGCGGGCGGCGTTTGAGCTGGATACGCATTTCTCCCGTCCGCTGTCGGTGCCGGAGCTGGCCGACGCGGTGGGGATCAACCAGAATCACCTGGCCCGCTGTTTCCGCAGGAAGATGGGCGTGACGATCCCGCGATACCTCCTGCAGCGGCGCATGGAGCATGCCAGGTTCCTGCTGCACAGCACCGACATGCCGGTTCGGGTGATCGCCAGGCGGGTTGGGATGCCCGACCCGCAGCACTTCAACAAGCAGTTTCGCAAGCTCTGCGGCACTTCGCCGACCGCCTGGCGCGAACTTTCGCGCAAGGGCGGGTAGGTGGATGCCCTGTAGCCGTCAGGCAGCACAATAATCGCATCATCGAGATGGCAGATCTCTAAGCGTTTTGCGAAATGGTAACGAGCCTTCCGATAGCAGAGGATACCGGTTGCGAAGCAGCCCTGAGTGAACAATCGATTGGAGGTTCGCAGTTGCTTTTGCTCTTTCTTCATCGTGGGTGGGGCGATGATCGGTGGCCCGTGGTTCTACCCGGACATAGGCGGGCTTGCGGCGAGTCCAATCTCACACGACGCAACAACGCAGCGACGGAAACGACGTAGCCGAGAGCCTGACTTTGCACACAGCCATGTATGTAGCCGCGCAACCCTTTGGTACTCGTGGTACCATCTACGCCGGCAAGGGAATCGACTCGGTGGCGTTTGATATCCTGGACGTGGCATACGAGTGGGAGATTTTGCTGTAGCCGGCTAACTGCCGAACCTGGCCTGGCCGGCGGACTTAACAATTAGGAGGCGTGATGAATCGTCTGTTTGCCGGTGTGGCGTTGGCGGCGTGCCTGGTTTCCTGTCCGACTCTTTATGCGCAGGAAACCGGGCGGGTCGTGCAGGTGATGCGCGATTTTGAGGGTGAGAGGCTCGGCGACAAGCGGCCGGCGGTGGTCTTCTGGCGCTGGACCCAGGAGCAGAAGGACCGCGCGATAGACTTCACTTCCATGGAGATCGTGGGCGGGGCGGCCGATGGCCGGCAATGCCTGAAGCTGACTGTCACCGAGAACCTGCCTCAAGATACGGCGCCCCCCGAGGGGTATCGCATGGTGTCGCTGAATGCGGAC
>JAKORQ010000618.1 GCA_029777755.1 Planctomycetota bacterium | reverse complement strand
GACTTCTACGGGCTGCAGGCATTGGCCTGCCGCGCCATGCTCGAAGGGGGCGAGGCACTGATCCGCCTCCGTTACCGCCGCAAGGAGGATGGTCTGGCGGTAGCACTGCAGTTGCAGGTGCTCGAACCTGAGCATCTGCCCGTGACCCTCAACACCACGGCGGAGAAAGGCAACGTCATCCGGGCCGGCATCGAATTCGATCGCCTCGGACGACGCGTGGCCTACCACCTCTATCGCACTCATCCGGAAGACGGTGCATTGGCTCCGATGTCGGGCAATGGCGGGATGGAAACCGTGCGTGTCGCTGCCAGCGAAATCCTGCATCTGTTCCGGCCGCTGCGTCCGGGCCAGATCCGGGGTGAGCCGTGGCTGGCGCGTGCCCTGGTCAAGCTCAACGAACTCGACCAGTACGACGATGCCGAACTGGTGCGTAAAAAAACCGCCGCGATGTTTGCCGGCTTCATCACCCGCCTGACCCCTGAAGACAACCTGCTCGGCGAAGGCTCGGCGGATCCCAACGGCGTGGCACTGGCCGGTCTGGAACCGGGCACCTTGCAGATTCTGGAACCCGGTGAGGACGTGAAGTTCTCCCAGCCTGCCGATGTCGGCGCGAGCTATGCAGAGTTCCTGCGCATGCAGTTCCGGGCCGTCGCTGCCGCCATGGGTGTCACCTATGAGCAGCTGACCGGCGATCTCACCCAGGTCAATTACTCCTCGATCCGGGCGGGACTCCTGGAATTCCGGCGCCGCTGCGAAGCCCTGCAGCATGGTGTGATCGTCCATCAGCTGTGCCGGCCGATCTGGCAGGCGTTTATCGAACAGGCGGTACTCGAAGGATCTCTGGCACTGCCGGGTTATGCCCGGGGTGACCAGGCCCAGCGCCGCTCTTATCTGGCCGTGAAGTGGATTCCCCAGGGCTGGCAGTGGGTGGATCCGCAGAAGGAGTTCAACGCCATGCTCACGGCGATGCGTGCCGGGCTGCTGTCGCGCTCCGAAGCGATTTCGTCCTTCGGCTACGACGCCGAGGATGTGGATCGCGAGATTGCGGCGGATAACGCCCGGGCCGATGCACTTGGCCTCGTATTCGAGTCCGATCCCCGCCATGACCTGG
>JAKORQ010000617.1 GCA_029777755.1 Planctomycetota bacterium | reverse complement strand
TGAGGTTCAACAATGCGCCTTACTCTTGCTATCGTTTCGAGTCTTACCATCAGCCTGGCGGTTGTGGGATGCCAGAGCAAACCTCTGATCCGCGACGCCGCCACCACTGGCAATGAGCAGCAGCTCAAGGACATGCTGCAGTCGGGCGTCAGCATCGACCAGCGAACGGCCGGCGGCCGTACGTCGCTCCATGACGTTGCCGGGCAGGGAAACACCGACGCCATCACCCTGCTGGTGAAGTACAAGGCCGACATCAACGCCCGTGATGGGGATGGCAATACGCCGCTGCACTACGCCACCAAGCGTGGGCATACCGCGTCGGCCAAGCGCCTGATCGACCTGGGCGCTGACGTGAACACCGTGAATGCCCAGAACAAGTCGCCGCTGCATATCGCGGCCGAGCTTGGGCACAGCGAGATCGCCCGTGCCCTTCTCACCACCAAGGCCAACCCTTCGCTGAAGGATGAAGATGGCAACTCGCCGCTGCACTATGCCGCACGCAAGTCCTATTTGGATATCGCCCAGGCGCTGGTCGATCGCGGGGCTGAGGTCAACGCCGTGAACCTCGCTGGCGAGACGCCGCTGTACATCGCGGCCAGGCGAGGCAATCTCTCCGTGACCAAGCTGCTTTTGGATGAGGGCGCCAACCCCAACGTGGTTGACTCCAAGAGCAAGACTCCCCTCCACTATGCCGCGGAGAACAACGCCCAGATGGTGGAACTGCTGGTGAGCTATCGCAGCACCAACGTCAACGCCCGCGACAAGGACGGCTGGACGCCGCTGCACGTGGCCGCCAACAAGGGCAACGAGTCGGCCGCCAAGGCGCTGCTCGCCGCCAAGGCCGACCCCAACGCCATGAACTCCAAGGGCCGCACGCCGCTGTCGCTGGCGATCGAGAAGGAGAACTATGTCCTGATCAACCTTCTCAAGCCCGCGACCACCGGTACGCTGCCGCCGACAACCGGCGAAAGCGACACGACCAAGTAGTCGCGGCAAACGTTGCTCGCTTGAGTTCGGGGTTCAAGCTTCAGCTCGTGCATGGGATCGCCAATGCCGGCTGGAGATTGAACTCCGAACCTTGTTTTTGAGGCACTATGCCCGGCTTCATCTTGTCCCGGCGAAACAATCATGGGTGAGAGAACCCCGGCCAACGCGGCCACCGCATCGCTGCTGGATTTCATCCTCCGGCATGGCCAGCTCCGGACCAATGTCTGCTCCCGTCAGCACTGGGACAACGGATACACCCTGCCGCCGCGCACCATCAGCGACTACAACTTCATATACGTCACCCGCGGCAAGGTGATATGGAAGATTGGCGATCGCCCCTACGAACTTTCCCCCGGCCAGTTGGCGTTTGTCCCTCCCGATAAGCCGCACCTGGGATACAGCCTGACGCCGGGAATGACGCTGGTATCGGTGCACGTGGAGATGACACTGCCCGGCGGGCAGGATGCCATCGCCCTGCTGGCGCCGCCGGAGTTCCTGCAGGTCCCGCAGGACAGCGCGCTGGATCGTTACCTGCGCGGCGCAATGGATGAGTTCCAGCGCCCCGAGCGATCGCGCACGCTGGAGATGTTGCCCGGCTGGGCGCACCTGATCACCATCGAGTTTCTGCGCTACTGCCAGAAACAGGGACTGCTGGTGGCCCAGACACTCACACCGGTGGTGGCAGATGTTCTGCGCCATCTGCATGAGCACTTCGCCGAGGAGATCTCGCTCGACGAGCTGGCCAGCTATGCCGGGTACTCGCCGCAACACCTTAACCGGCTTTTCCAGCGGGAACTGGGCACCACGCCGCTGAAGCACCTGATGGCCATGCGGCTGGATCGCGCCACCCGGCTGTTGGACAAGGGCGTGCTGACGATCGCGGCCGTCGCCCGACAGTGCGGCTTCACCGCCCCCGCTTACTTCAGCCGCGTCTTCCGTAAGCGCTACGGCATGGGGCCGGCAACCTACCAGAAGATGCGAGGTTCAGAAAATCCAAGTGCCGGTTCTTAACGCCCTCGCCCGCCCGGACTGGCCATCCCTAGCCTTCTTCAGAAATCCGATACGTAACGTCTCATTTTTCTGGAGGAACCATGAATCGGATCACGGACGAGCAGTGGCAGCAGTACGAGCGCGACGGCTTTCTTCACCTGGGCAAGCAGCTCAGCGACGATGAACTGGCCGCCATGCAGCAGCGCATCGACGACATCATGCTGGGGCGGGCGGCACTCGACTACAGCAAACTGCTCATGCAGCTCGACAGCGACACCGGCCGATATGAGGACGCCGGCGAACAGAGCATGGGCCACAAGGGCGCAACCCTCAATTACCGCAAGATCCAGGAGCTGGAGCAGGATGACCTGTTCCGTGCCTACATGACGCGTGAGATCTTCCGCGAAATCTGTCGGCGTACCTACGGGAATGTCTCCAACTCCAGCTTCCGCGCCATGTTCATGAACAAGCCCGCCAGGAAGGGAACCTTCCTTCCCTGGCACCAGGACCGCTGGAACTACCTCGACAAGGATCCGCTGATCACCGTCTGGACAGCGCTCGACCCGGCCACTATCGCCAACGGATGCGTGCAGATCATCCGCGGCAGCCACAAGCTGGGACTGCTCAACCCCGACCACACTTCAGGCTATCTGCGCGAGGAGCAGGTGCAGCAGATCTGCACTCCCGACAGGATCGAGTTCCTGGAACTGAAGCCCGGCGAGGCAGTGCTGCTGCACAACTGGCTGCTGCACGCATCGGACATCAACAAGACTGACATCCCGAGAAGAGCATTCAGCGTCTGCTACATGCATGGCGACACGAGGTCGCGCAACGGCCAGACCTACCCGATCATCTTCGAGGCACAAGACGCACCAGCGGAAGCCACGGCGGTGTGAAACAGACGATCAGACATGCGAAAGGTTTCGGCGGAGACACGACTCTCCGCCGAACCCTTTTTTTGGGCCGAGTAGAGCGGTTCCGCGGGACTGCGCCGACACAGGAAACCCGAGAGACGCCCACTGGTCATCCTTACTAACCACGAAGAAACTAAACGACGAAGCAGAACCAAGCGACGACGTCCACAGATCCCCCTCGTCGCTCCGTCGCTTAGTCGCTTCGTCGCTCTATCCCCTCGTGCCTTTGCTTTCCCCTGTCCCTCACCGAACCATGTACCTGCCAAACCACTCTCCCGCGAGACGTGCCACTTCCTCAAGTTTTCCTGGCTCTTCGAACAGATGTGTTGCACCGGGGATGATTTCCAGGCTCGTGTGACAGGTCATCTGGGCCGTGGCCGTACGGTTCAGCTCGATGACCAGCTCATCGTCGCCGCCGACGATCAGCAGAGTTGGCGCCTTCACCTCGGGCAGGAGATTGCCGGCCAGGTCTGGCCGACCGCCGCGTGAGACCACCGCACTGACCCCATGGGGATCTTCCGCCGCCGCCACCAGCGCGGCCGCCGCCCCCGTGCTTGCCCCAAAATAGCCCAGTGGTAACCCGCGCAGCCCCGCCTGCTGGCCGGCCCACTCAGCGGCCAGCGTCAGCCGACGCGCCAGCAGCGCGATATTGAAGCGCAGCTCGGCCGTCACATCGTCCACGCGCTCTTCGTCGGGGGTGAGCAAATCCATCAGCAGCGTCGCCAGCCCCTGCGCTTGCAGATGGTAGGCCACGAAGCGATTGCGCGGACTTTTCCGGCTGCTCCCGCTGCCATGGGCAAAGATCACCACACCACGCGCGCCGGATGGTATCGCAAGATCCCCATCAAGCTGCGCCGCATCGGCCGGTATCTTCACCTCCAACCGGGCTGCGCTTGCGCTATTGTCGCCCATAGTTGCCATCGAGAACCGCCCCCTCCGGCAACAACTGATCCAGCGGCCCCACCTTTACGCTGGTGTGGAAACCATCCTCCGCCTCGATCTCCACCTGCCCGGAGACCCCATCGTTCCACTCCGCGAACTTCACGCGGGTGGGATGGGCAATCTCATGGCTGAACAGCATCCCATCGGGGCTGCCGGCGATGACCGTGATCTTCGCGCCGCCATCCGATGGCTCGGTGCTGATCCCCAGCAGCGGAACCCTGCTCACCTGGCGATGCTGCCCCGAGTCAGGAGCGACAATCACGCACTCAAGCTGCTGCCCCTGGTGGGCCCGGCTGAAATGATCCAACATCGGTAGCCACTGATCCTGCGGAATCTCATGAAGCTCTGGCTGCATCTAAACACCTCCCCGAATTTCCTCAAACGCTCTATCCGTTCATCTGCACAAAGCCTTCACCCTCATTCGTCGGCGATCTCCACGTCTGCCACAGGAGCTCGCGAACCTCATCATCACTTGCCTGCTCGAACTGCTCATACCACTGGCCGACCGACTGGAAGAATGGCGGGATCATCGGGCAGACCAGCTCGTCTGCCAGTTTCTCGGCGATGAAGCGATCGCAGGTGTCGGCCGCCGCCACTGGAACGGCCACCACTATCTGCGCAGGTTCGCGCCGGCGAAGCGCCAGGACGGCCGCCCTCATGCTTGCCCCAGTAGCCAGGCCATCGTCGATGAGGATTGCGGTCATGCCGGCCACGTCCAGCGCCGGCCGAGCGCCGCGATACAGCGTCTCCCGGCGGCGCAGCTCCTCCAGTTCACTTGCCGCCGTCAGCTCAATGTCTGCAGACGTGATGCCAAGCGTCTCGACCACATCACGGTTGAGCACGCGTACCCCGCCGGTGGCGATCGCCCCCATCGCCAGCTCCGGCTGGCCTGGCGCGCCCAGCTTTCGCACTACAAACACGTCCAGGGGCAGATGCAGCGCATTGGCGACCTCAAACGCAACCGGCACTCCCCCACGCGGCAGAGCCAGCACGGCCAGGTCCTCCCGCCGGCCAAATCCGCGTCGGCGCAACTCCCCCGCCAGCGCCCGCCCCGCCTCCCGACGATCGGCGTAAGGATGAAATGACATATAGAACTATAGGAAGCAGCCCAGCGGGTAGCCTTCGTGCTTTCGTGCCTTCGTGCCTTCGTGCCTTCGTGCCTTTCAGATTCTACTTCCCCGCCAATTCCAGCGCCGTTGCGATCACCTGCTTCACCGGGACGCCGCTTGCTTCTGCTACCTTGCGGGCATCCTCAAACTCGGGCGCGAATCCCATCGCCTGGCCGTCCAGCACTTTCACCTTCACGGTGACTTCGCCCCATGGGGTGGAGACTTTGCGGAACTCCCGGCCGGCCTCGTGCCGCGTGACTGGATGCACCCGGATCCCCAGCGTGGTGGTCTCGGTCAGCAGGATTCGCGCCAGCTTCTCCTCGTTGGCCGAGCGCGTCAGCGTGTGCAACACGATCCCCGGCCGGCCCTTCTTCATCTGCACCGGAACCAGCCAGCAGTCCAGCGCCCCGTTGGCCAGCAGCTTCTCCATCACCGGGCCATAGAGCTGCGGGTTCATGTCGTCGATGTTGGTGGAAATCTCCACCATGCCGCCCTGGTAGGTGGTTTCCCCAAGGATCATGCGGGCGACGTTCGGCCACTCGGGGTTGCGCTTGCCTGTGCCGTTGGCGACCTTCGTGATGGTCATGCCCGGCTGAGAGAAGGTCGCCAGTTCGGCCACAAGGGCGGCGCCGGTGGGCGTGAGCAGTTCACCGCCGCCCGGAGATTGTCGCGTGGGAACATTGGCGCTGGCGAGAACTTCCAACGTGGCAGGCGCGGGAATCGGGATCAGCCCGTGCTCGCTGTTGGTCCAGCCATATCCCAGGGGCACCGGTGAAGCATACAGCCTTTCGATCGACAGCGCTTCCAGCCCCGCGCAGGAACCGACGATATCAATGATGGCATCCAGCGCCCCCACCTCGTGGAAGTGCACCTTCTGCACGGTTGTCCCGTGTACCTTTGCTTCCGCTTCAGCCAGGCGCCGGAAGACGGCGATGGCGCGATCCTTCGTCCGCTGCGAGAGCGAGGATCCGTTGATGATCGCCTCGATGTGGTGCAGGTGGCGATGCTTGTGCGAGTGGGGTACCTGCACATCAACATGCGTGGCCTGGATGGCCTGCCGCATCACCCTGCTGGCCGACACGCTGCACGGCTCGCCAAGATTGAGCGAGTCAATGACCTTCTGCAACTCGGCAATATCCCACCCCGCATCCACGAGGCAGGAGAGACACATGTCACCAGAAAAACCGGATGGCAAATCGAGATACGCGATCATGGCGGGCAATGTTAGTGCCTTGCGCGCGGATTTTCGAGAAAGGCATCTATCGCCGCAAATTGGCGCCCGCGCACGCGAAATTGATACAATCAGGGATATGCAAGCCATCTTCACTCCTCGTCACGAACTTGGCCGGACCCGCTTCATGGTCACCCAGATTGGCATTGGCGATCTCGCCGACAGGAATGTGCCGCTGGAGGAGTGCGTGAAGACCGTTCGGAGGGCCATGGACGCCGGGCTGAATCTCATCGACACCGCCCCGGCGTACGAGGAGGGATACTCAGAGCAGATCGTCGGCCATGCCCTGCGCGGGCGGCGCGATGGCATGTTCGTCATCGACAAGATCGACGAACTCCACGACCCGGTCGAGCCGCAGATCGACCAGAGCCTCAAGCGCCTCGAGATGGACTACACCGACCTGTTCGTATTCCATACCTGCTCGCACATGGAGGACTGGCGAAGGATTACCGCACC
>JAKORQ010000616.1 GCA_029777755.1 Planctomycetota bacterium | reverse complement strand
GCAATGACCTGCTGGTGAGGAAGTTCAACGAAACAGCGCTGGACCAGATGCCCGCCGTTGGCCGGATAGTCACATTGCCTGGTGTCGGGCACGACTTCACCGAGCCAGGGGCACTGGAATCGCTGGTGTCCATCACCACCGATTTCTTCAGCGAACGCCTCGCACAGAACCGCGCCATCTGATGCGGCGGGATTCGCCACTCACATCTGCCGCGAGCGGCGATGCTCCACCATGATGCAGCGATCCTGCACGAAATCGATGCCCACCTCCTCAGCGAGTCGCCTGGCCTCATCATTGACGATGCCGCTTTGCAGCCACACACCCTTGGCGCCGATGGCGATCGCCGATTTCACCACGTCGACGCAGGCGGCCGGGCGACGGAACACATTGACCAGATCCACCGGGCGCGGCACATCTTCCAGCGCCTTGTAGCAGCGCTGACCAAGCACTTCGTTGTACTTGGGATTGACCGGAATCACCTCCTTGCCAACCGACAGCAGGTACTCCGGCACGTAATGTCCCGGCCGGGCAGGGTCATCGCTGGCGCCGATCACGGCGACGCGCCTGGCCGACAGCAATCTCGCAATCACCGCCTGCTCATCGTCGCCGGGCGGCTGCTTTACCTGGCAGGCTTCACCACTCATTCTTTGGTCTCCTTGACTGATTCTAGTGCGGCCCAGTGGCGGTATCAGTATTTCCGCAGGGACCACCGCCCGTGGCCCCGGAGACATACACCCGTTCGCCGCTGAATCGCATGGGATCCTCATACCAGTGCGAAAGCTCGCGGGTGCTGGCGGGCATGTAGTGGCATATCAGGGCACGCCGGAAGCGATCCTTGCTGCTGTTGGGATAGGAGCCGTGGATCACGTTGCCGTTGAAAAACAGCACATCGCCGGCCTTGAGGCGCACCGCAACTTCCTGCATCCCTTCCGGGACATCCACGTGCTCTGTGGTGAAGAAGCGCGTGGGGTCTGCCTTCTTCGGGCAAACGATCTGCAGCGTCTGCGAGCCTGGCACCACCACCATGCCGCCGTTCTCCTCATCAGCATCGTCGATTGCCATCCACGCGGCCATGCACGTGCCGGGGCTTACCCGCAGGTAATAGTTGTCCTGGTGCAGGTCCTGGCCACGCGCCCCCGGCGGCTTGAAGTAGAACATGCTCTGGCAGGCAATCGGTTCCTCGCCCATCAGCTCTTCGAGTATCTGGCCGATGGCAGGATAGAGCATGTACTTTCTTGCCACCGGCCCAACCGGTTTGTCCATGTGCCGGTGCGGGTGCATCATGCGCGGATAGCGCGACAACGGATCCTGGCTGTCATACACCGGCCGGCCATCGTGGCGAAACTCCGACAGCCCGGGCACCGGCCCATTGGCGGCCATCGCCATGAAGGTGTCGCGAACTTCCGCGACCTGCGCTGGATCGAGAAGTCCGCGCGCCACGAAGTAGCCCTGCTCGTTAAAGTGCCTTACGTCCTGCTCACCTAGAAGCGATGTGGTCATCGGGTGCTCCCTCATTGAAATAGGTTTCCCAACGATACGTCAGGGCACTCTCGGCGGTGAATCTGATTCCCTGCTCGAAACCTATACTATTCTGCCATGATGCAGCTCCGCGAAACCGCCCATCCCCCGGTCTCACACCTGGTGACCGGCCATTTCCGCGAACAGTCCGGCTACAGCACCTGGCGCAGCCTGGGCACCCGCGACTGGCTGCTGATCTTCACCGCATCCGGTCTGGGCCGCTTCGGCTATCGAGGCGGCCAGTTCATCGCCCGCCGCGGCGACCTGGTCCTGCTGTCTCCCGGCACAGTGCACGACTACGGCGTGGAAGATTCCCTGAAGCGCTGGGAACTGATCTGGACCCACTTCTATCCCCGCTCGCACTGGCATGAACTGCTCAACTGGCCGGCCATCTCCCCCGGGCTGTTCGCCATCCGTCTCCAGGCGGAAGCTGACATTGACCTGTTCGAGTCGATGATGCTGGAAATGCACCGGCTGGCCAACAGCGCCGCCAGGCTCAGCGAGATGCTGGCCATGAACGCCCTTGAGCGGGTGCTGCTGGAGTGTGACGCCCACAACCCGCTCTCCTCCCAGGCGCAGCTCGATCCGCGAATTCGCCGGGCGATGGAGTTTGTCTGCGCCAACCTCGCGGCCGAGCACACCATCCCCGGCCTGGCGCATGTGGCAGGCATGTCGGTCTCGCGATTTGCCCACCTGTTCCGGCAGCAGACCGGGCAGTCGCCGCAGCGCTTCATCGAGTTGCAGCGGATCAATCGCGCCAAGGAACTGCTGCGCCTGACTCCGCGCTCGATCCAGACCATCGCGCTGGACGTGGGATTTGCCAACCCCTTCTACTTCACGCTCCGCTTCAAGAAATGCACCGGTAAGAGCCCACGCCAGTATCGCCAGGCCAACGCCGCCTCATAGCACCGGCCGGTGGGGTTCTGAAATCGGCGCATCGTTGTGATCAGCGCCCGACTGTTGGTGCGTTAAGATCCTGGCATGGACACCATCCTCGCTGTCTGCGCTGGGATAGCACTGGCGGCCGCCACCGGGTTCCGTGTTTTCGTGCCGCTGCTGGTTGCGTCGGTGTCCGCTCATTTCGGGTACATCTCCCCTTCCAGCAGCATGGCATGGATAGGCTCGACACCGGCCATGGTGATCCTCATCGCAGCCACCGTCGTCGAGATAGCGGCGTATTACATCCCGTGGGTGGATAACCTGCTGGACACCATCGCCTCCCCGGCGGCCGTCGTAGCCGGGACGCTGGTCGCCGCCGCGGCCTTTGGAGATATCGACCCGGCTTTCAGATGGGCCCTTGCCATCATCGCCGGCGGCGGAGCGGCCGCCCTGATACAGGGAACCACCGTCGTCGCCCGCGGCGCCTCGACCGCAGGCACCGGGGGGATCGCCAACCCGATATTCTCCACCGGCGAAGCCATCGGGGCGATATCGCTGGCAATACTGGCGATCCTCCTGCCCATCATCGCGCTGGTGGTGGCGATCGCCGTTTGCGTGCTGATTGTGCGTTTCCTGTTGCGGATCCGCTCGAGAAAGCCACAGGGGACAGCT
>JAKORQ010000615.1 GCA_029777755.1 Planctomycetota bacterium | reverse complement strand
GCGAAGGGCTCGCTGATCAACAAGGTGGCAATCATCCTGCCGGTTGCACTGCTGCTCAGTTACTTTCTGCCATGGGCGATCACGCCCATTCTGATGGTGGGCGGGGCCTATCTGTGCTTTGAAGGCGCGGAGAAGGTGGCCGAGGAATTCCGCGAGGAAGTGACTGGAGAAGGTGAATCGCTCGCTGAAGAAGTGGCTGTGCTCAGCAAGGCCGATCATGAGAAAGAGATGGTGTCTGGCGCGGTCCGCACCGACTTCATCCTGTCTACCGAGATCATGGTGATCGCGCTGAAGGAAGTGAGCGACCAGAGCATTGCGATGCAGGCAGGCACGCTGTTTCTGGTGGCAATTGTGATTACGGTCGCGGTTTATGGCGTGGTCGGCTTCATCGTGAAGATGGACGATATTGGCCTGCATCTGGCGCAGAAGGAGTCCGGATCAGCCAAGGCAGTGGGCCGGGCTCTGGTGCAGGGCATGCCCAAGCTGCTGGCCGCGCTCTCCGCGATCGGGATCGCGGCGATGCTGTGGGTAGGGGGGCAGATCATCCTTCACGGCCTGCATCTGCACCCGGCAGAATGGGTGGGCCTGCATGAGGGTGCGCTGGCCTGGATGGCGGATGCGGCGATTTCAGGCGTGTTCGGCCTGCTGCTCGGCGGCGTGATCGTGGCGGTGCATCACTGGTGGGCGCACCGGAAGGGCCACTAAGGCACCAGCACCGTATCGCGCGCAATCGGAGAGGTGTCAGGATAGTCCAGCGTGAAGTGCAGGCCCCGGCTTTCCTTGCGAGACAGGGCGGAGCGGATGATCAGATCGGCCACTTCCACCAGATTGCGCAGCTCGATCAGATCGGGCGTCACGCGGAAGTGGCTGTAATAATCCTCCACTTCTTTACGCAGCAGATCAATGCGATGCTTGGCGCGTTCCAGCCGTTTGGTGGTGCGCACGATGCCGACGAAGTTCCACATGAAGTGCCGGATTTCGCGCCAGCATTGCTGGATCACCACCTCTTCATCTGAATCGGTGACGCGGCTGGCATCCCAGGGGCGCACGGGCGGAGGCTCCGGGAATT
>JAKORQ010000614.1 GCA_029777755.1 Planctomycetota bacterium | reverse complement strand
CGAGCAGCGGCCGGATCTCCGGCACGATCTGCCTTGCTGATTGCAGTTCATGCCGCCACTCGGATTCGTCCGCATCGCAACGGGACAACCTGAATTGCCGCACCTCCGGCAGTCCAACCCGTTCGATGGCCTTGCGGCGCGAGGCAAAGGAAACGATGCCGCGTTCCTCCTCGCGAGCCACAGAGGCGAGGTGCGCCTGCTGCAGGGCGTTGAACAGCTCCTGTCCGGCCTGTTCGGCAGCAATCTGCAAGCTCTCATGAGCGATGATGGATTCGTCCTGGTCAAGGGTGGCCTGCACCTGGGCTTCCGCTGTCTGCAGCGCATCCCAGATATGCCGGGCCGTGGGCAGAAACAGTTTGCCTTCCTCGCTCAAAAACACGCTGACATAGCCACGCCGCACCATGGGAATGCGCAGGAGCTGTGTCTTCTGGTGCGTCCCGGCCTGAAGGCGGATCTCAAAGAGTCCCCAGAGTCCGGAGATGCTGGCTGGCAGCCCGCTCACGCTTACGCAAGGCAATGGCTGGCCAGCCGCGATCTGCGGCAGGTTCAGGGCAAGCCCACGGACACGGCTGTTCGATAAATCGAAGTGCGAGGTGCGAAGTCCGGAGTGCGTAAAAGAACCTTTTTCAACGGTTCCATCTGACCAACTCAGTTCCCAGACATTTCCACCTCGCTCCTTGCGCAGTAATTTGGCTCCCGCCCTGCGCACTCCGCACCCCGCACTCGCATGACTGTTGAGGAACGAAACTGTCATGCGCTCCACCCAGTGGGGCAGAGGATGGGAGCGCAGACGCTCAGCCGCCTGCACATCCGGCTCTTCGGAGATGCCATAGATGGCGGAGGCCTCGCGCACCTGCTGAATTTCATCGCGAAGCCGGGCCACCGTGTGATCGACGGAGCTTTCGATTCCGTCAGGATTGAGGATGGCAGAGGCGAACACATCCTCGAACAACTCACCGGCCTGGGCCGAGTCGAGCACGTCGCCGGTCTTGTCGATGCCGAACTCGTCGAAGATCACCGAGAGCTTCTGCTCCAGCACTTCGCGGACGCGGAACTCGACCGAGTCCTCAAACACGAAGTTGATTGCCCGCACCTTCTTGGGCTGGCCGATACGGTCCACACGGCCGATTCGCTGTTCCAGCCGCATTGGGTTCCAGGGGATGTCGTAGTTGATGATGACATGGGCGAACTGCAGGTTCAGGCCCTCACCACCCGCGTCGGTGGAAACCAGCACACGGTGCGATTTGCGGAAGGCATCCTGGGCCTGCTTGCGTTCCTCCATATCCATGGAGCCGTTCAGGGTGACAACCGAGATCCCCCGAGCTTCCAGAAACTCCTTCAGCATCTGCTGGGTCGGCACAAACTCGGTGAAGATCAACACCTTCAGGTCCGGCTCGTTTTCCTCGGCCTGCAGCTCGTAGATCCACTCGATCAACGCCTCGGCCTTGGCATCCGGTCCAGCCTGTTCGCAGCGAACCGCCGCATCC
This sequence comes from Planctomycetota bacterium, assembly GCA_029777755.1. Taxonomy (GTDB): domain Bacteria; phylum Planctomycetota; class Phycisphaerae; order Tepidisphaerales; family Tepidisphaeraceae; genus CAIQIQ01. The sequence goes on along the minus strand of JAKORQ010000614.1, from coordinate 1,021 downwards.
AGCAGGGTCACCACATGGCTGCCTTCGCTCTGCAAAGCCGACACGTGGGATTTCAGCAGCTCATCCAGCAGCTCCTGGCCATCCATGTCGTAGAGCTCGGCCATTTCATCGTCTGGGCTTTCCGATCCCTCCGTGCCGTTTTCCAGCTCCGCCAGGCGCAGGCTCGCCTGCTGTTCGCCTTCCTTGAGTGCGGCAAGTCGTCGTTCCAAGGTGGTGCGGATCGCCCGGGTGCTGGAGACCACCAGGCGCTGCATCAGGATCATCAGAAAGCCGATGTGGCGCTTCTTCTCGCGCAGGGCCTGGTTGTAGCCCTCGCGCACGTAGTCGGTCACCGCTTCGTAAAGAAGCTGTTGCAGGTGATGACGGCTCTCCCAGGCCACCGGGGCCATCTGCGTGCGCCGGGGTTTGAAGAGCGGCTTGCCGTCGGCATCGATGGCCTTGCGCTTTTCGGTACGGATGACATACGGGGCCACCCGCTCACGGGAGACGCTGTCCATGTCCGGGAAGGCGTCGTCATCCAGCAGGTTCATCAGGCGATGGAAGGCATCGGTCTTCCCCTGGTGGGGAGTCGCCGAAAGCAGCAGCACATAGGGCGCGGCCTCCGCTAGGCCCTTGCCGAGTTTGTAGCGGGCGACCTGATCGGTGCTGCCGCCCAGCCGGTGCGCTTCGTCCACCACCACCAGGTCCCAACCGGCGGTAATCAGATCCTCGAACCGGCTGCGGTTGTATTCGGCAACGCGCTCGGCGGTCCAACCGCGCCGCTTGTCCATGGGTTTGACCGAATCCAGGGAAACGATGACCTGATCGAACATCGACCAGGCTGAGTTCCGGTGGTCCGCCCCTGGAGCCAGACGCTGCAAGGTGCCGATGTCGTCGCCCAGCACGAGCTGGAACTGCTCGTTGAAGTGGGTCTGCATTTCCGCCACCCACTGGGTAGCGATGCCTTTGGGAGAGACGACCAGGATTCGCCGAACCAGCCCGCGCAGCTTGAGCTCGCGCATGACCAGACCGGCCTCGATGG
>JAKORQ010000613.1 GCA_029777755.1 Planctomycetota bacterium | reverse complement strand
GGGAAGAGATACCCTTCGTGCTTCCTGAGACGGGCGAGAACGAAGTGTGGGAGGTGCTGGCCGACACTGCGTTTGGCGATCGCCCCGGCCCAGCCCCGGCGCTTCCGGGAGGACAACCGTTTCCACTGTACGGGCGGTCGCTGGTGCTGATGCGGGCGGTCCTAAAGGATGAAGTATCGCATCCCGTCACCTCAACCCAGATCGCCAAGCTCCGCCGGGATGCACGGGCGATGCGGGAGCAACCGGAACAGCCGGAGTAATTTGCCATGGCAGCAGCAACGCACAGTCGGCGCTACCCGATCGGCCCGCAACTGGATGAATACGGGGCGTCGTTTCGAGTCTGGGCGCCCGAAGGACATAGCGTGGAGATGGTGCTGGAGGAGTCCGGGGAGGCACACCCGCTAACCCGCGAAGAGACTGGCCATTTCAGCATCCACCTGCCCAACGTCTTCGCCGGTACGCTGTATCGCTTTCGCCTCGATCACTCAGAAACGCTTTATCCCGACCCTGCCTCGCACTACCAGCCGGATGGCCCGCACGGACCGTCGCAACTGGTCGATCACAACTCCTTCAAGTGGCATGACCAGGACTGGCGGGGAATATCGCCCGCCGGCCAGGTTCTCTACGAGATGCACATTGGCACCTTCACGCACGAGGGAACATGGGCGGCGGCCGCCAGCCATCTGCCGTATCTCAAGGAGCTCGGCATCACCTGCATTGAGATGATGCCGGTGGCCGATTTTCCCGGCCTATGGGGATGGGGGTATGACGGCGTCGATCTCTTCGCCCCCACGCGCCTGTACGGCCGGCCCGACGACCTGAAGGCCTTCATTGACGAAGCCCACCGCCTGGGACTTGGTGTCATACTCGATGTCGTCTACAACCACCTCGGCCCGGACGGCAACTACCTCACGGAGTTCTCCCCCTGGTACCTAAGCAAGACGCACCGCAACGACTGGGGACAGTCCATCAATTTCGATGGTGAAAGCTCACGGTTTGTGCGCGAGTTCTACCTCACCAATGCCATCTACTGGATTCGCGAGTATCACTTCGATGGCTTCCGCTTCGATGCGACGCAGGCGATCATCGACGAGTCGAGCGAGCACATACTCGCGGCCATTTCGCGGGAAACGCGTGCGGCCGCCGCACCGCGCGGTATCTACCTGATCTGCGAGAATGAAGCACAGAACCCCACGGCAGTGCGCCCCAAGGATCGTGGCGGATATGGCATGGATGCGCTCTGGAATGACGACTTCCATCACAGCGCCATGGTCGCACTGACCGGCCGGAACGAAGCCTACTACACCGATTACCTGGGCGAACCGCAGGAACTTCTCTCAAGCGCCAAGTGGGGATATCTCTACCAGGGACAAATCTACCGCTGGCAGCAGCGGCGCCGTGGATCGCCTGCCCTTGATCTCCCACCCACCGCATACGTTCACTATCTACAGAATCATGACCAGGTCGCCAACTATGCGATGGGGTGTCGCGCCCATCAGCTTGCCGGCCTGGCACAGTACCGCGCGATGACTGCCCTGCTGATCCTGATGCCGCAAACGCCGCTGCTGTTCCAGGGACAGGAGTACGCGGCCAACCAGCCGTTCTACTTCTTCTCCGACCACAATCCTTCACTTGCCAAGCTCATCCGCAAAGGCAGAGCCAAGGAGATGTCGCAGTTCCCCAGCGTTGCGCACCATCTGCTTGAGATCCTGCCCGATCCCTGTGCCGAGCAGACGTTCCTCGCATGCAAGCTGGATGTGAACGAACGCGATGCCTCGCCAGTCAGCCAGTGCATCTACCGCCTGCATCGCGACCTGCTGCGGCTGCGGCGGGATGAGAAGACATTCTCCCGTGTACAGCAGCGCGGGAATGTCGATGGCGCTGTGCTTGGACCGGGATGTTTCGTGCTGAGATTCTTCGGGGAAAACGAGGATGACCGCCTGCTGATCGTCAACCTGCATCGTGACCTGCACCTCGCGGTGGCGCCCGAGCCACTGCTGGCGCCACCGGATGGCAAGAGCTGGGACACCCTCTGGACGAGCGAACATCCCGACTACGGCGGCACCGGCGCGGCCGCACTGGAAACCGAGGGTGAAGACTGGCGCCTGCCCGGTGACAACTGGACCATCCGCGGCCACTGCACCACCGTGCTCAAGCCATGCCCGCGTAAGCAGATCAATTTCCCGCCGCCCCGCAGAGTGGGCCTCGAGGAGGACGAGATGCAGTAACGACTATCACGAGGTGATGTCGAATATCGTCTGTTTCAGGCGCGTTACATCCACCGGCTTGGTGAGGTGGGTGGTGAACCCGGCTTGGTGGCTGCGGGCAATATCCTCCTCCTGCCCGAAACCGCTAAGCGCCACGGCCGGGATGGTGACACCCCGCTGGCGGATCGAGCGGATGATGTCGTTGCCGCTGCCATCCGGCAAGCCAAGGTCGCTGATCAGCAGATCAAACGGTTCACTTGCCGACATCTCCAACGCCGTGGCCACATCACCGGCAATCTGCACCGCATGCCCTTCCATCGCCAGCACACGCTGCATGATCCTGGCGGTATCGCCGTGATCCTCCACCAGCAGGATTCGCAGCGGCTCGCGCGGATGCGCCGTTCCCTTGCTGACCTGTGGCCCCTTCTTCTCCGACGTCTGCTCCAGCATTGGCAGCGTGACGATGAAGGTGGCGCCCTGTCCCTTGCCGGCGCTCTCCGCCCGGATTGTGCCGCCGTGCAACTCCACCAGGCTGCGGCTGATCGCCAGCCCAAGCCCCAGGCCGCCGAACCGCCTTGTCTTGCCCGCCTGCTCGAAGGCGTTGAATATCTGGTCGATCACCGCGGCATCGATCCCCTCACCCGTGTCAGACACACTGGTGACAATGTGCCCATCCACCACATCACAGCGCAACTCTATCCTGCCACCGGCGGGGGTGAACTTGGTGGCGTTCTTGAGCAGGTTCCAGAACACCTGTTGCAGCCGCGCCGAGTCTGCCATCACTGAAAGCGGCTTTACGTTACAGATCTTTATGCTCAGCTCGATGTCGCGCGCCGCCATGTCGGGCCGGCAGACCTCGGTTGCGCGCCGCAGTATGTCATGCAGGTCGGCCGGCTCGCGATGCAGCTCTATCTTGCCTCGTGCGATGCGCGTGACGTCCAGGAGGCCATCGATGAGCCTCGCCTCCATGTCGGTGTTGCGAAGGATGATCTCCACCTCCTCGCGACAATGCCGCGGCAGGTTCGGGTCATCTCGAAGCAACCCGGCCGACGCCAGCACCGGTGTCAGCGGCGTACGCAGCTCATGGCTCAGTACCGCCAGGAAATGATCCTTCGCCTGGTTCGCCTCATCCAAATCCCTCGCCCGCCTCGCCAGTTCCAGGTGCAGCCGATGTCGAGAGAGCGTCATGCTCACCTGGTCGGTCACTGCCCGCATCAGCTCGTGCTGCTCGTCAGTGAATGCCTCCCGGTCGTCCGTGCCGAACGCAACGATGCCGAGCAGGTTGTCCGCCACCAGTGGATAGCATGCGAAGGCCTTCAGCCTCTGCCGTATCGCTTCCATCCTCGGCTCACTGCACCTGGATATGCGGCCCGACGCGCAATGTCCCTCCATCTTCCCCACCGCCTTGCAAGCCAGGCCGTCCAGTTCCAGCAGCGCCACCTGCTCCACCTCATCCTCACCCAAGCCCGCATGCGACTTGAGCTCCAGGTGCGTTCCATCATCGGCAACCAGGTGATTCAGGTAGACCGATGCACCCACTCGCTTTGCCGTGGCTTCGAACACCTCGCGCAACACCATATCCGGCTCATCATGGCTTTGCAGCAGCCTGGTCGATGTCTCCGAGAGCAGCCGCAGGCTCGCTTCCCGCTCCAGAAGTTCCTTCTCGTACCTCCGGCTCTGCGTTACATCCCGTATCCTCGCCACGATCACCATTTGCCCGTTCCAGCTCGTGGCGCACAGGAACACCTGAAGCTCGGCCCGTTCACCCGGGGTGACCCGGTCCGACATCCAGTCCATCAGTTGCGCGTCGCCATCCAGAACTCTCTCCCAGACCGCCTGCGGCGACAGGGAGGTATCTGCCATCCGGCAGAACTCCTGGATATTCCTCCCGCCCACGTCATCCGGACCCTGGTGAAAGAGCCGCAGGAACGCACCGTTGGCATCGATGATCCGGCCGTGCCCGTCGTGGATCACCACCGCGTCATCCATGATGTTGAAGACATTGCGCAGTGCCTCCTCGGATGACTTGAGCCTTTCCTCCACGGCCTTGCGGCGCGAGATGTCGCGGAACCATCCGGCCGCCAGCACGCGACCCTCAAAGCTGAAGTAGTTCACCGATACCTCTACGGGGACCATGCGCCCGCCGGACACGCGATGAACCGTCTCGAACATCATCGAGCCTTTTTCCTTCAGCTCCTTCCAGGAGACATCAAGCTGCTCGCGTGTCATCGCAGCGTCGAAGTCAGTCACCCGCATCTGCAGAACTTCTTCCCTGGGATATCCAAAGTGGCGAACGGCCGCGTCGTTCACGTAGACCAGGCGCATCTCGTTGGAGGGATCGTTGATGAAGAACGGCACCTCGCTGCGCTCGGCCATGAAGCGGAAGAGCTGCGCCTCTCGCGCATGTTGCAGCAGCAGTTCGTTGGCAGCGTGGCGCTCCTCCTCGCGAGCCGCCCGCGAGGCCATCTCTGATGCCTCGCGTTCCAGCTCTATCACCCGCAGTTCCTGCCGGCGGCGCGACACTGCCAGCAGCGCCACCAGCAGCCCGACAAGGCATAGCGTTGCCCAGCGAACCATCTGCTCAAGGCCGGACGTGAGGTAATCAGGAGGAACAAACGCGGCCCCGATAAGCACCAGTATGGTTGCCAGCAAGGCGGCGGCCGCTCCGCTCAGATAGGCGCTCACCACGATCGGGATCACGAGCACCACCACGGCCGGCTGATCCATCCAACTAACGGTAAATGCACGTATGAGCAGAACCAGCGCCGAGAGCGCAAACGCCACGGCGAACCCCTTGAGCGGAAGACGCGAGAATTGCCTCACAAGCCTATTCTAGTATCATATTCCAATAGTTAAGACTACTGGGCAAACACAAGAATTTGGAACGCCACGACGGTTGTGCCACCACCCCTCACGCCCAACGTGGTCGGCCTATGGTTGAGGGGAAGAACAATGCAAATCGATGATCAGCCGCCAGCCCATCTCCAGATAGATCAGGACCTTACACATGAGGAAAGGCAGTGGAAAGCCGAGCGCATCAGCCGGGTGATCATGCTGCTGATAGCAACAGCCGGATTGCTGGGCCTGCTGGGTCGAGGCCCACTGTCATACACCTCTGTGAGAAGCGCGGACGGAACCATTGAGGTGCGCTATCACCGCTTTGAGCGAGCGCTTGCCTCCAGCGATCTGGTTGTCAGCGTCAAGCCGCCGACCGACCAGACTCCACTTGCGATCTGGATCGACCAGGAATACCTGGGCACGGTTAAGCTGGAGCGCATCACGCCTGAGCCAAACTGGAGCGAAGTGCACGCGGATCGCGTGGTGCTGTACTTCGACGCCGGCCCGGAAGGCGCGGTGATCTCGCTGAGGCAACAGGCGCTTGGACCGGGCCTGCCACAGGCCCAGCTCGGCATCGAGGCGGGCTCATCAGTTAGCTTCAGGCAGATCGTCTATCCATGAACATGGGGAGGGAACCATGGAATCGGTCATCAGGGGTGCGGCCGTTTACCTGTTCGTCTGGCTGATCTTTCGCGTCTCCGGCAAGCGCACACTCAGTAACGCCACCACATTCGACCTGGTTCTCCTCCTGATCATCAGCGAAACCACCCAGGAAGCGATGATCGCGGATGACAACTCCATGATGAATGGACTGCTGATCATCGTCACGCTGATTGGCATAGATATCGCCTTCTCACTCTGGAAACAGCGTTCCAAAGCGGTCGAGCGTTTGCTCGATGGCGCGCCCCTGCTGATCGTGGAGGACGGCAGGCTGATACCCGAGCGTGCCATCAGGTCGCGCATCAGCGAGTCGGACGTGATGGAGGCCGCCCGCGACAAACATGGGCTGGAGCGCCTCGACCAGGTTAAGTACGCGGTGCTCGAGGTCAGTGGAAAGATCACCGTTGTGCCCAAATGATCAGCTAAGGGGGAAGGCAGATGACGCAGGTTCCGGAGTCCACATACCGAATCCAGTTCCACGCCAACTTCACATTTCACGATGCCGTAAAGATTGTCCCCTACCTTGCCGCGCTTGGTATCACCCACCTTTATGCCTCACCTTGCCTGCGAGCCCGTGCCGGTTCCACGCATGGATACGATGTGACCGATTACAACCAGCTTAATCCTGAGCTCGGCGGCGAAGAAGGATCCGCCAGCCTCGTTGCTTGCCTCAGGCAACACAACATGGGGCTGATCCTTGATACCGTTCCCAACCATATGGGCGTGAACACCAACGAGAACGCCTGGTGGAACGACGTGCTTGAGAATGGCCGGGGCTCGCGGCACGCACATTTCTTCGACATTGCATGGGATCTTTCCCATCGTCCCCACCTGCAGGGAAAGCTGCTGCTGCCGATCCTCGGCGACCATTACGGCAGGGTTCTTGAATCAGGACAGCTCAAGCTCCTTCGCGAAGATGGTCGGTTTGCCCTGGCCTACTACCAGAGACGACTTCCGGTTTCTACGGAAAGTATCCAGAAGATGTCCAGGCGCGTCGTCGATGGCGGGGATGAACTGGCCAGCCAGATCAGCGCCAATCCAGATCTGCTTCACGAGCTTGTCTCCCTGCAGCACTATCGCCTGGCCTACTGGCGCACCGCCAGTGACGAGATCAACTACCGCCGCTTCTTCGATGTCAACGACCTGGCCGCCATGCAGATGGAGCGCAAGGACGTCTTTGACGCAACCCACCGCCTGACACTCAAGCTCGTGCATGAAGGAGCAGTAGCCGGCTTGCGCATCGATCATCCCGATGGCCTGTTCGACCCTCAGCAGTATTTCGATCGCCTCAAGAGTGCGGGGGTAAATTACGTACTGGCCGAGAAGATCCTGGCCGCCGACGAACCACTTTGCCGGAACTGGGCCGTCGCGGGGACCACCGGCTACGACGCCCTCAACGTCATCAACGGCCTGTTCATAGACCAGCGCAACGCCGAAGCGTTCTCCCGGCTCTACCAGCGGTTTACCGGCGATGCATTCTCATTCCCTCAGACTGCCCGTGAGTGCAAACTGCTGGTTCTCAAGACGCTCATGGCCAGCGAACTGAACATGCTCGCCCACATGCTCGATCGCATCGCCCAGTCGCATCGCGATTCCCAGGACTTCACCCTCGCTTCCCTCACCGAGGCGCTGCGGCAGCTCATCGCGTCATTCCCGGTTTACCGTACGTACATCACCGGCGATGGCGCCAGCGCCCGCGATGCCCAGGTGATCGATCAGGCGATCGCCGATGCCCTCGAATGCAACCCGGAGCTGGAACCATCAACATTCGAGTTCATGCGCGCCGTGCTGCTGCTGCAATGGCCGGCCGAGCGCCAGCAGATGTTGCGCTTCGCCGGCAAGTTCCAGCAGCTTACCTCGCCGGTGGCCGCCAAGGGCGTGGAGGACACCGCGCTCTATCGCTACACGCGCCTGCTCTCGCTGAATGAGGTAGGCTCAGATCCCGGGATCTTCGGCACATCCCCCGCGCGGGCACACGAGTACTTCTCGCAGCGCCAACGTCTCTGGCCGGAGGCCATGACCACTCTCTCCACGCACGACACCAAGTGCAGCGAGGATGTGCGAGCCCGCCTGAATGTACTCTCGGAGCTTCCTGATCAATGGAGTTTTCACCTCGAACAGTGGATGAGATTGTGCGATGGCTGCGGCGTGGAACAATCTGACCTCTATACGCTGCTACAGGCCATCGTCGGCGTCTGGCCACCGGATGACAAGGTGGACGAACAACTGCGCGATCGCCTTAAAAACTACATGGTCAAGGCGATGCGGGAAGCCAAGGTTCGTTCGACATGGACTCATCCAAACGAAAGCTATGAGAGCTCCGTCGCCGACCTGATCGACAGCGTTCTCATCTCCGGAGAGTTCACTCGCTACATCCTGCCGTTCATCCACCGCGTCGCCCGCCTTGGCGTGATCAACTCCCTGTCGCAGACGGTCCTCAAGTTCACCGCGAGCGGCGTGGCAGACACGTACCAGGGGACCGAGCTTTGGGACTTTTCGCTGGTTGACCCCGATAATCGCAGGCCGGTTGACTACGCTCTGCGTGAGCGCCTGCTCCAGGAAGCGCAGGTTTTCTCCCCCTCCATGCGGGATTGCTGGCAGGATGGTCGAGTAAAGCTGTTCCTCACCACTCGCCTGCTGCACCTGCGGCGGTCAGTTCCGGGGTTGTTTACCCGTGGAGAGTACGAGCCGGTACGTGTAAACGGCCGCCTGGCCAACCATGTATTCGCCTTCACGCGATCATCGGATAATCGCACGGCGCTCGTCGCAGTCTGCCGGCTCCCCGCATCCCTGGCAGAAGACAGCTGGCCTATAGGTGAAGCGGTCTGGCGGGATACGACTCTCGACATCTCGCTCGATGGCGACCGGCTTGAGGACATCTTCACCGGCAAGCATCCAGGATCTCTCAAGATCACCGACGTGTTCTCCGATCTGCCGGTTACCGTCTTGCTGTCCTCATAATCAGCACTTGAGCCGTTGACCGACAAGCGACCTCCGGACATAAAGACCGCCATGAGTACACTGAAAGACTCCCTCAAGTACGAGCCGCAACCGCTGCGATTCGGTACCAGTGGCCGGCGCGGCGAAGTCATTCACCTGACCCAGCTCGAGATCTACATCAACGCATTGGCCGAACTCGAGTACCTCCAGTCTCTTCCCCCAGGCGACGGCGGCATCCGCAAGGGAGATGAGTTTTTCTATGCATATGACCTGCGCCCCTCCTCGACTCGCTTTGTTCCCGAGCAGGGCAACCGCGGCGAGCTCGCCCAGGCAATCGAGCAGGCGATCAGCGATGCCGGCATGAAGCCGGTCAATCTTGGCCAGCTCCCCACTCCTGCCCTCACCTACATCGCCCTCAAGAACGGCAAGGGCAGCATGATGATCACCGGCAGCCATATCCCCTTCGAGCGGAACGGCTACAAGACCAACTCGGCCGCCGGCGAACTGCTCAAGAAGGACGAAGACCCCATCCAGGCCCGCGTGGAAGAGCTTCGCGCGCGGCTTTACTCGCAGGATGCCGCTGAGTCGAAGTTTGACTCCATGGGCAACCTCAAGGGAGGCTCGCGCCCGCTCTCGCCGGAACGCAAGGACGCGGCCGAGACCTACGTTCGTCGATATACCGATTTCTTCCCCACCGATGCACTATCAGACCTGAAACTGCTGGTCTATCAGCACTCGGCCGTCGGGCGCGACATCCTGGTGGAGATCCTGCGCCGGCTGGGCGCACAGGTTATACCGGCCGGCCGCTCGGAAGTGTTTGTCCCCATCGATACCGAGGCCATCGACGCCGAGCAGCTTGATACCATCCAGAAGCTTGTCGATGAGGCGTGGGCAAAGCATGGCCGGATCGATGCCGTGGTATCCACCGACGGCGATAGCGATCGCCCTCTGATCCTTGGCGTCGATCCAGAAGGCAATCGCGGCAAGGTCCGTTTCTTCGGCGGAGACCTGGTTGGCATGATCGTGGCTGAGTACCTGGGCGCCGACGCCGTGGTGGTGCCGATAAGTTGCAACGACGCCATCGATCGCGGCCCCCTCAAGGACCTCCTCGAGCCAAAGACCCGCATCGGCTCCCCCTACGTCATCGCCGGCATGAACGCCGCCCGCGCCCGTGGTAAGCGGCGTGTGTGTGGATGGGAGGCCAACGGCGGGTTCCTTACCGGGTCTGACTTCCAACGCGGCGGCCAGACTCTCACCGCCTTGCCCACCAGGGATGCGGTCCTTCCGATCCTGGCTGTCCTCGCCTATGCAGAACAGGAGAAACTGCCCGTAAGCGGCCTGTTTGCCAGGTTGCCCAGGCGATTCAGCAAGGCATCACTGCTGCGCAAGTTCCCCCGCCCCACCAGCAAGAAGATCATCGAGAAGTTCTCGCCGGGCGACCCGCGAATCGCGGACGTCCGCTACAGCGGCGACCAGGTCACCTTCACCGATGCCAATGCCCAATCCGTGAACGTCGCGCCAGAGGCCGTGGCGCAGTGCCTGCAGATCCGGACGAGCCTGGCCGGCTTCCTACGGCCAGAGGAGGGATTTGGGGAAATCACCCGCATCAACTATATCGACGGCGTGCGCATCTACTTCTCCACTGGTGATGTGGCTCACGTCCGGCCGTCAGGAAATGCGGATGAGCTGCGGATCTATGCCGTTGCCGACACGCAGGAGCGTGCTAACCAGATAGCTGCCCTGGGAGTTGCTGAGCCGGATGGCATCTTGAGAAGGATGGAAAAAGCCGTGAGTTGACACTTAAGCGGCCGCGACATTTTGTCGCAGACAAGCCGAATCGAATGATCTATTAGTAGATCAGGAGGACTGCCAAAGCACTACATATTGGGTGTTGTGGCGAAAATATGCTTTGTTTGAAGAACTGCCCTTGCCCTGTTAAAATGGCAGGACTATGCCGCCTCGCGCCAAGCAATCGCGTTCCGTAGCCAAACGCAAGCCGACCAAGGCTGCCAAGGCAGCCGCTACCACGCGCGCATCAAAGGTTACGAAAGTACCGAAGACGAAGGCGGAAAAACCCGCACCGGCCAAGCCGGTGCTGACACAGTCAGCCAGGAAGTCGGCATCCTCCAGTTCAACCCGGTCGGCCAAGTCGGCCGCATCGACAGCAAAGAGTTCGGCGAAGGCGACGGCCAATGGAGTATCGCGAGCGGTTGCCAAGTCGGCGTCCCGAACAGGAAAATCTGTCACTAAGACGCCGCCTCCAGCTGCGTCGCGGGCCGCCAAGCCACAAACTCCTCAGGCGCCAGCAGTTAAGGAGTCCCCGGCACGATCGGTAAAGGCGCCTGTCGTGAAGGCGGCGGTCAAGGCGCCCGCCCTGCCGGCCGACCCATTCCAGAGAGCGATTGCCGTCCTCCAGAATCTTTCCGATTTCGAGCGGATGCGGATCGTTCGTTACAACCAGCAGAACTTTGACCTGGAACGTATGCGCAACCTGCTCAAGAAGCTTGGCAACCCGGAAACGGCTTTTCGCTCCATCCACGTTGCAGGAACCAAGGGCAAGGGCAGCACCTGCGCCATGACGGCCGCCATGCTGGAAGCCTGCGGCTTCAAGGTTGGCCTGTATACGTCGCCTCACCTGGTCGATATCCGCGAACGCATCCAGGTGAATGGGCAGATGATCTCGCGGGAGGATTTTGCCCGCCTGACGAAGCTCGTCGAGCCGATCATCGCAAAGATGAAGCCGGCCCCAACTTTCTTTGATGTCATTACCGCCATCGCCTTTAAGCATTTTGCCGAGCAGGGAGTGCAGTACGCCGTGGTGGAAACCGGGCTTGGCGGACGCCTGGATTCAACCAACGTCCTTACCCCCGATGTCACCGCCATCACCAGCATCAGCAAGGATCACATGGCGCAGCTCGGCAACACGATCGAGAAGATCGCCGAGGAGAAGGCAGGCATCTTCAAGCCCGGCGTCCCGGCCGTGACCATCCTTCAGGAGCCGGGCGTGGAAGCCGTGCTGAAGCGCGCCGCCGAGCGGGTCGGTTGCCCTCTCGATATCGCAGGCAAGACGATTGAGTTCAGCTTCCGCTTCGAATCCACCCGTCCGCTGGGACCGCAGAATCGCGTCTGTCTCACCACCCCATACTCCAAGTTTGAGCACCTGCTCGTGCCGCTGATGGGCGAGCATCAGGCCATCAACTGCGGCTTGGCACTGGCTATCATCGATCGCCTGCGGGCCAAGGGCGTGAACCTGGCCGACAGCAAGATCATCGAGGGTCTCGCGAAAACGCGACTCCCCGGCCGGATGGAAGTGCTCAACACCAAGCCGCGTATCGTGGTGGATGGCGCACACAATGCCGCCAGCATCGACGCGGCGATGCGGGCCATCGGCCAGCATGTTCCCTACGATTCGCTGATCGTCATCTTCGGATGCTGCAGCGATAAGGATGTCTCCGGCATGCTGGAGAAGATCAGCAACGGCGCCGACAAGGTCATCTTCACCCGCGTGGATAACATCCGCTCGGCCGACCCTGAGGAACTGGCGGCCCGCTATACCGAGCTATATGGCAAGATGGCCCAGGTCGCAGGCTCGCTGAAGGAAGCCCTGGCAATCG
>JAKORQ010000612.1 GCA_029777755.1 Planctomycetota bacterium | reverse complement strand
GATCCAGCTCGTCCGGGGGCTCTGGCGGTATCCCCGGCCATCGGGGCGTTCACGGCCGGGGCTGCGATAGGGCTTATCCTGGCGATGGTGCTCCTGTGGCTTAAGGTGCTGCCGCGGAGCTTCGCCGACGGCGAGCCGATGCTGGACTTTGAACGGGAGCAGATGGAGCAGGAGCTGCGCGAACGAAATGCTTCTCCAGAGGAGTTTGCGCAACTGCCTCCGGTCGCCACCAAGGGGCAGATCAGGCGGGAGATCCTGCTGGAGTCGCTGTTTGTGGCTATACCGGTGGTGCTGGCGATTGCCGCGGTGTGGACAGTCTCGGCGACGGGCGTGGGAGAGGCATGGAGTGGCCTGCTGCATGAGCAGCGCTGGCTGTCGGGGCTGCTGGGGTCGATTTTCGGGGCGATGGTGGCGGCCGGCCTCATCTGGATCACGCGCATCGTTGCCACGCTGGCCCTCGGGCGCGTCGCCATGGGGCAGGGGGATACCCACCTTATGGTAGCGATCGGGGCGGTGCTGGGGGCCGGGCCGTCGGTACTGGTATTCTTCGCGGCGCCGTTCTGCGGGCTGGTGATAGGGGTATACAAGTGGTTTGCCAAAGGTGCACGCGAGCTGCCTTACGGGCCATACCTTAGCCTGGCGGCGGCGGCTACCATCCTGCTGTACCGATACGTGGAGGCATATTTCCGTCCGCACGTGGAGGTCATCGGCGAACTGCTTCGTCTTTCCTCAGGCAATTGACGCTGGCCACTCAGTCCGTAGTATCCCGACTTTCGCAGCAGGGTTACTATCAAAGAGCTAGCGATGTCACTTGCGATTATCGATTACGGGATGGCGAACCTCCGTTCGGTGCAGAACGGCTTCCGGCAGGTCGGGGTTGATGCCCAGATCATCGCTTCGCCGCAGAAGTTGCGCAGCTACGACCGTGTCGTGCTGCCGGGGGTGGGAGCGTTCCGTGATGCGATCGCCACGCTGCGCGAGAAGGGGTGGGACAAGGCCCTGGTGGAGCACATCAACGCCGGCCGGCCGCTGCTGGGGATCTGCCTGGGGCTGCAACTGCTCTTCGACGTTGGATATGAGGATGGTCGGCACACTGGCCTGGGAATCATCCGCGGCGACTGCGTTCGTTTTGACGTGGATGAGAAGATGAAGCTGAAGGTTCCGCACATGGGCTGGAACCAACTTCGCGTGGCCCGTCCTTCGCCGCTGTTCCGTGATATCCCGGAAGGGGCGGGCGTCTACTTCGTTCACAGCTATCACGTGCGTCCCACCGACGCCCAGGTTATCGCGACAACCACCGAGTATGGCATCGAGTTCGTGTCCAGCATCTGGCGCGACAACGTGATGGCGACGCAGTTTCACCCTGAGAAGAGCCAGGCGGTGGGGCTTAAGATCCTTGAGAACTTCGCCAGGTGCTGAGTTTTCTTCTTAATCAGCCGTCGCTGGGGTCGGGGGACTAACCGGGGGCTTTTCCGCATCGAGGCGGAGAATCTTCCCGGTGCGGCCGACGGGCACTGATTTGGCACCCTTGATCTCAATCCGCCCGATATCGAGGATGTACATCGATCCATCCGGGGCAAACTTCACATCGAATGGTCGCTCGAGGG
>JAKORQ010000611.1 GCA_029777755.1 Planctomycetota bacterium | reverse complement strand
TCCTTGGACGAGATCGTCCTCCAAACTCCCAAAACGACAGCGATACGTGCAAGTATCCTAATGGTCAAGGTTTGAGTGTCAAGGCAAAATGCTGGGCCCGCCAACCGGTTTGCCAGATTCGTCAACCCTTCCCATGCAATCAGATATGCTTGTGTTAAGCTTGGTAACCTGACAAGGAGCTCGCATGATCCTGCTGGCACGCGCACTTGGCGCAATCCTTGTCGTCTTATCCTCGCTCACTTCCTGCTGCCTGGCGGCCGTGACATTTTACACAATACCCGCGGCCGGGGAGAACGCCGGCGGCTGAGGCGTGAGCTATAGCAACTGGATCGTGAGCGTGGCCTGCGCAAGACACGCGCCGTGGGAACAAGGCTGCGCCTGCACGAGCGCGGTCTTCCCGGCGAGCGGTTCGGCGGCCTCGATCTCGATTGCCACCTGCCCTTCCCATACTCCGGCCAATGCGCCGTCGGGAAGTGGAAGATCCTTCGATTTCGGCGGATACTGCACGCGGGCGTCCACGCCCGACACCGTGACCCGAGTCGGGTACAGTCCCGGCGGCGCCTGGTGTGTATACACATGGAACCCCGGGGCAATCTCCAAAACGATGCGAGCGCGATTCTGATCGACTCGTTTAGCCCTTGCCCTTACCACCTCGGCTGGCGAATGTGCGAGTGCCCCCATCTGTCCTGCTGGTTTGCCGGCGGGAACCTCCAGCGCACCGCGGCGAGCCACGCAGAGCATGGCCGCCTGCACGAGTGATGAGAACGCCTCTCCCTGCCGATTGAGCTGATCGGCAAACGCCCTGATGATTCCCTCGGCCGCCTCAACGTTGCCCAACTCCATCAATACCAGCGCTGCGACGGCATTGCCCGACGGCAGAGGCGAATCAGTCGCCACAATCTGGCGTACCAGCACTTCATCCGCGCCGGCATCGGTGAAGTAGAGCGCCCCAAATGGTGATGAGAATCGCCGCAGCATCTGCCGGGCGACTTCATGCGCCTCGGTGAGCCAGCGCTGATCCTCCGTCGTGCGGTGTAGCTCGAGCAATGCCTGAGCGGTGGTGGCGTAATCGTCGAGGAAGCCCCGCACTTGCTTTACGCCATCGCGGCTGGTGCGATACAGCCCGTGGTCGGCCGTGCGGTGATGCTTGAGCAGATACACCATCGCTCTGATGGCCGCCTCGGTATAGCGCTTCTCCTCCAGCAGTCGCCCGGCCAGCGCCAGGGCACGGATCATCAGGGCGTTCCAGCTTGTCAGCACCTTGGTATCGAGCAGCGGCTGCTTACGCTGCTTCCTTGCATGCAGGAGTTTTTCCCGTGCGGCCGAGAGTTTTGCCTCCAGGTCCTCGGCATCAATCCCCAGGTTTCGCGCCAGTTCAGCGGACGACTGTGGCATGAACAACACATTGGCATCCTCCTCGCCGCTGCCGTGGTGCGGGTCGGCGAAGTTTGGCCCGAGATTGATCCCGTAGGCCGTCTTGAACAGTTCGGCCTCCTCGCCGGAAAGAAGCTCGTCAACCTGCTGCTGGGTCCAGAAATAGCTTGCCCCCTCCCTGCCATCCACCTCTGCATCAAAGGCCGTGTAGAACTGCCCCTCCGGGCCGGCCATCTCGCCGATGACAAAATCAGCGATACCCCTGGCCACCGCGGCAAACTCCCTGCGATTCAGCGCCCCGGCCGCCCACGCGTAGATCGTCAGCAGCATCGCATTGTCATAGAGCATGATCTCGAAGTGCGGCACCAGCCACTGGGCATCGGTGGAGTAGCGATGAAACGCGCCGCCAAGCTGATCGCGAATGCCTCCCTGTGCCATCATCTCCAGTGTGTGGGCCAGCATGTGGCGGATGGTCACCTTGGCTGGCGAGTCGTGCGGAACCTGCTCGCAATACGCCAGCAGCAGCTCCAGTAGTGTCTGTCGGGGGAACTTTGGCGCCCCGCCGAACCCGCCCCAATTGCGGTCATAGCCGGCAATCGACCTTCCGACGATGCCGTCGATGAACTCCCCATCCACGCGAAGCGGCGTTTCTCCTCCCATTGGCAGTGAGTATTGCCGCAGGGCGTCGGTTAACCCGTCGGCCGCCTGGTCGACCTCCTGCCGCCGTGTGCGCCAGGCATCGGCGATGTGCTTGAGCAGCGTGGGGAACCCCGGACGGCCGAACATGTCTCGCGGCGGGAAGTAAGTTCCGCCGTAGAACGGCTTTAGATCCGGCGTGAGGAAGACACTCATCGGCCAGCCGCCCGACTGCGTCATGATCTGCACTGCGGTCATGTAAAGCTGGTCAACATCCGGACGCTCTTCACGATCGACCTTGATATTGATGAACTCACGGTTCATCAGCTCGGCCGTCGCCTCGTTCTCGAAGCTCTCGCGTTCCATCACGTGGCACCAGTAGCAGGTGCTGTATCCCACGGAGAGGAAGATCGGCTTGTTCTCATCCCGGGCTCGCTGGAATGCTTCCCTTCCCCAAGGGTACCAGTCCACCGGGTTGTTGGCGTGCTGGAGCAGGTAGGGAGAAGTCTCGGCCGCGAGGCGGTTTGTGTGTTTGTGCTGGGTCATCTGACCGATCATAGACGCCCAGGAACTGGGGTGGCCCGGGGGCGGCAAATCCAGCGTGAAATCAAAACGCAATAGTCTTGTCATCTTCCGGATCGGTTACTTAGGATGCTCGCACGATGGTGATCACCCGGTTCATGGACCCCGGCGAGCTGGTGGATAACGAGCTGCAACTGGCGCTCGATGACTTCCACTTCGCGGATGAATCGCGCGGCATCGTCCCCCACTACCGCTTCAGGATGATCCATCGCCTCACCCGCACCTACATGGGCAATATCTCGCTGCGCTTGAGCAATGCCCCCGCGATCGTCCTGTATGCCGGGCACATCGGCTATGGCGTGGAAGAGATGTTCCGGGGCAACCACTACGCAGCGCGCTCGGTGAAACTGCTGATCCCGCACGCCCGCAGCCATGGGATCTCCCCCATCTGGATCACCTGCAACCCGGACAATTACCCCTCCCGGCGCAGCTGCGAACTGGCCGGGGCCCGCCTGGTCGAGATTGTCGACCTGCCCAAGGACAACCCCATGTACAAAATCGGCGAACGGCAGAAATGCCGCTACCGTATCGATTGAGGCGGCCACCTTTCGGGCGACGCTAAACGCAACGGCATCCTGAGGGGTACATGCTACTGGATGCGTCAGCTACAGGAGCAGTCGTTGGAACTGGAACAGCCGAGTTTCGAGTTCGTCCCCCAGTTGGATGATCGGCCGAAGATGGCTCAGCCGATTCCGGTTGAGATCGAGGCGGTCGATGATCTGCACCTGCCGGCTCATCGCGGGGACGCCAGGAAGATGCATCTGCTTTACCGCGATATTCTTGAGTTCGTGCCGCTGGCAGGCGTGGCGCACCTGGCATACCAGGCGGACAACTTCGCCATCCATTTCGACATCGGGTCAAGTGAGCGGCCAGGCTACCGCGCGGTGCGGGTGATCGTCCGGTCGCTGGCCGACGTGGAACGTCACCTGGCTGAGGCCCAGTTCGAGTACGAGCGGCAGAAGGGACTGGCTCCCGGCGAAGAGACGCTGGTCCTGCAGGATCCTGATGGCAACTGGCTGGAGATCCGCGAACACCGCGAGATCATCTAGAGCTTGCTCTGCATTGAGTGGAGCAGCCGGTCCTCAAGCCGCGGGACGTCGAATCGGCAGAAGTCCGCCCGCACAGCATTCCATATTGACCGGCATCGAGAGGTAGACGCTTGCTTGCGTTCCCTGACTCTCGTCGCACATACCGTCGAGGATCGCCTTACCTCCCGCTCCACCGGTGGGCAAAACAGGTCCGCAGCTATGCCTCGCAGATCTTGCGTAAGTAGCGGGCCGTGCTGACCAGTTGCGCGAGTTGCGTCACATCATCGCCGGCGTCCAGTTTTTCGCCAATCTGGCTGGTTACGTCGCTGAGCCATCCAGCGGCCATTTTACGGGCAGACTGCACGCCCTCATCGTCGCCGACCGTCTGGGCGGTCTCCATCTCCTCGCGCAGCTCGAAGATCTTCTCAAGCGTGTCGGGGGCAAGCCGCACGTCGGCCAGGCTGCTGCCGCGCAGTTGCAGGATGTATTCGGCCCGCTTGAGGTCGTCGCTGAGGGTTGCGAAAGCGTCATTCACGCGGGCGGACAGCTCGATGGCCGCGATCTGCTTCTCCGGGTCGGCGCCCACCATGTCAGGATGGGTTGCGCGGGTGAGCTGGAGGTAACGGGAATGAAGAAACTGCCGGTCCAGCGCAAACCGGACCGGCAGCCCAAATAGTTCAAAGTGATTTCGCGTTTGTGACAGCCGATCAAACTCGCTCATGGCGAGCGTGATCATGCAGCAAAACTGCTTCCGCATCCACAGGTGCTGGTGGCGTTGGGGTTCTTGAAGACGAACCCGCCGCCCAGCGGCCCGTTGCTCTTGTAGTCGATCTCCGTCCCGTCGAGGTAGAGATGCGACTTGTTATCGATCAGGATCTTGATGCCCTGGCTTTCCAGTTCATCGTCATTCTCGCCGACCTGCTCCTCGGTCAGGTCCAGCACGTAGCTGAAACCACTGCATCCGCCGCCCTTCACGCCCACGCGCAGACGCGTGGCATCCTCGGGCAGACCCTGCTGCTTGATGATGCTCTTGATCTCTTGTGCAGCACGTTCGCTCAAAGTAACGGCCATTACTCTCCTCTTTGTCTTGTATCGCCTGCTTAAAGTTAGACATCGATATCGGGCAAATCAAACCACCTCGATGTCTGGTCCGGCGGGCGACAGGCCGCCGAATGTCGCATTGGTAATAATACTGACAATGCGGGCGTAGTGTTCCCTACTTTTCCGCTTCTCCCAGGCGCTTGCGGCAATCCAGGCATACGTGTGCCCCATGCCAGTACCAGGTGCGCTCATCGCGGCGGATGCGCTTGCCGCAGTTCTCACAGAAACGTACCGGGCTCAGCCGCTTCTGCTTCTTCTGCCGCAGGTATCGACGAATCAGCAGCGCCAGGGCGATCACCAGTACCGCGCAGACTATGGCGAGGATGATTTTCACCATGCGTATTTGCAGTATACGTGAGGTCCACCGGCCATGCTCAGCGGCAAAACCACCCTACCTCTCCCAGCGCAAGGGCGGCATCCCCAGCTCGGCCAGCTTCTTCTGCACGTGTGCCCAGAGTAGATGATCGTCGTGCAGGAACCGGGTCAGCGCAGTGGTGGAGACGCCCAGCATCACGGCCGCGTGGGCAACGTTCCAGTGTGCGGCCTTCATGACATCCAACACGAGTGCGATCGTCCGTGGATAAAGCGGATTCTTAGGGCTCATCCGCAGGCCCGGGTACTCCTTGAGGTAATCGGGAGGCAGAAAGGTTGCCAGATCCACTTCCCGCCGGATGCTCAGTGCCATCTTGTGGCGCAGGCTTCGCAGTGCGTGGATGCGGTTCTCCCGTTGTGAGCGCGAGCTTTGCTCGATGGCGGTGATGCCCGTGGGAAGATGGGTGATGCGCACGGCGCTGTTGGTGCGGTGCCGCCGCTGGCCGCCGGGCCCGGACCCGACAAACGCCTCGAAACGGCACTGCCGCATGAGCTTTTCATCATCAAGCTCCCACGGCGGGAGATCTGCGGAACTGTCCATGGGTGAATGATACCAAAGCAAAGCGCACGGGCAGCTCGCCCGCATTGAATCCGGGCTTGTGCTCGAAGTTGCGGACGAGGACGGACGCGCCAACTTTGGCCCCGCGGCTTCAGACAAGCCACTCCACTTCAGAAGATCGGTATTCGTTGGTAATTACGGATACAATCAGCCAACGAGGTGCCAATGATGAGATTGCTTGCCTGGATTGGAGCCCTGGCTCTTGCCGTGGGAGTGGTTGGATGTTCGAACAAGGAAGTCCCGGCCGAGTCGCAGCTTCCCTCTGACGCCCAGGAGGCGGTTGAAACGTCGGCCGCCACGCAGCCAACCATCCCTCCCTACGCTCGCGAGCGAGCCCGGCTGGTACATGGCGCGGATGAGATCGTTTCCATGCTGGAGAACGGCGCCGTGGTCATCACCAAGCGCGTGGTCGGCTCGCCTGTGCTTTCAGTCCGTGGATACGTTCGCACCGGCGGCATCTACGAAGGTCCCTGGCTGGGCGGCGGCCTGAGTCATCTGCTGGAGCACCTGGTGGCCGGCGGATCCAACGCCCGCCGCTCAGAGGCTGAGAGCCGTGAGCTCCTTCAGCAACTGGGCAATAAGTCCAACGCCTACACCACCACCAATCACACCGCTTATTTCATCAACACCACGCCAAGGAACCTCGACAAGGCGGTGGACCTGCTCACCGGATGGCTGCTGCATGCCTCGATCACTGAGGAAGAGTTCCGCCGGGAATATGCGGTTGTGCAGCGTGAGCTGGAGATGGGCAAGGGAGAGCCGGGCCGGCAGTTCTACCTGCTGGCGAACATGAATCGCTATCACGTCTCCCCCGTGCGGGTGCCCACCATCGGGTATGCCGAGGTCATCCAGGGGCTGACGCGCGATGACGTCTACCGCTACTACAAGCTCGCCTATCAGCCGAACAACATGGTCTTCGCCATCGCCGGCGACCTGGACCCGGAAGAGATGCTGCAGAGCGTGCAGCGATATCTCGACGCCCCGGCCGGCAGGGTGTTCGATCACACCATCCCGCAGGAGCCGGCCGTCATGTCACCGCGCACCTTGGTCACTACCATGCCCAAGCTGGGGCAGGCAAACGTCAGTCTGGCATATCCCACCATCCGCCTGGACCATCCCGACCTGTACGCGCTGGACCTGCTGGCGGCCGTCATCGGCCAGAGCGAGACTTCGCCGCTCGTTCGCGAGGTGCGCGACAAGCAACTGGCGACCTCCATCTCCGCCTACAGCGCCACCCCCGAGTATGTCGAGGGCAGCTTCGTGGTTACCTTACGCACTGCGCCTGACAAGGTGGATGCGGCCATCGAGGCGGTGCAGCTCGTGCTCGACAAGGCGAGGCGCGAACCGTTCCCCGAGGATGTGGTCAAGCGTGCCATCACGCAGATGCGCGTCGATTACCTCCGCCGGCAGCAGCAAACCGAGAACGTCGCCGCCAGCATGGCCACCGACTACATTGCCACCGGTGACATTCATTTCACCCGGCGCTACATCGACCGTATCGCGAAGGTAACGCCGGCCGAGATGCAGGCCGTCGCTCGCAAATACTTCGACAACAACAAGCTGATCAAGACGGTGATGCTGCCCGAGGAGGCGACCCAGGCTCGGGGCCTGCCGGCGGCCGCGGAGCTTTTGCGCAAGGCCGGCGAGATGGCCACTACCGCATCTTCGGCAACCACGCGCGCCACCGTAGACGTGGACAAGAGCGTCATGGAGAACGGCACCACGCTGCTGATCCGCCGGGTTCCCACCAGTCCGCTGATCGAGGTGCGCATGTACGCCGACGGTGGACTGGAGGCCGAGACGCCCGAGACCTCCGGCATCGGCAATCTCACCATGAGCATGCTCACGCGCGGCACGACGTTCCGGTCGGCCAACCAGATCGCGGAGGAACTGGAGGCGATCGGCGCGTCAATCTCGACCGCCTGCGGTAACAACACCTGGTATTGGAACGCCTCCATGCTCAGGGAGGATTTCGAGAAAGGGATGGAGATCTTCGCGGATGTGGTGACCAATCCCTCCTTCCCTCAGGATGAGCTGGAAACCATGCGCAAGCGGGTGCTGGCCGCCATCGCCGCCCAGGACGCGAGCTGGTCGTCGCAGGCGCTGCGCTTCTTCCGCAAGAAATACTTCCCCGAGACTTCGCCCTACCACCTGCAGATCATCGGCGAGGCCGATCCCGTCTCGCGTTTCACTGCTGATGACCTGAAGAAGCACTACTCACAGAAGGTGCTGACTGGCCGCCGAGTGCTGGCGATCTATGGCGATATCGAGGTTGAGAAGGCCAGGCGCATCGCCAACAAGCTGCTGGGCGGCGGGCCGAAGACTGACACTTCGCCGCGCACGCGTCCTGCCTCGCCGGAGTTTGAGCCGGCGGCCCAGCCGACGATAGAGGTCGCCCGCGTGGAGGTGCAGCAGACGCAGCAGCCGCTGGCTGGCGTTGTGATCGGCTTCAACACCGGCAGCCTGATCGCCGAGCCTGACACGGAGATCATCTCGCTGGCCGACACGGTGACCAGCGGCTGGGGCTATCCCACCGGCTATCTGCATGAGACCCTGCGCGGCGAGGGACTGGTCTACGTGGTGCAGGCCCAGAACTGGCCGGGCAAGACGACCAACTCGCCGGGCACCTTCCTGGTGTACGCCGGGTGCGAGCCTTCGCGAGTGAACGAAGTGGTGGATAAGATCCTGCTCAACATCGCCCGCCTCCAGGGCAACGCGGAGGACATCCAGGCCGACTGGTTCGAGCGCGCCAGACAACTGCTGATCACCGATAGCGCCATGAGCAATGAAACGGTCGCCGAGCAGGCCTCCACCGAGGCGCTCGATGAACTGTGGGGCCTGGGCTATGACTGGAGCCGCACCTTCGCCGACCGTGTGCAGCAGGTGAGTATCGAGGATGTGCAGCGGCTGGCCCGCACGCGCCTGCGCCAGTGCGTGGTCACCATCAGCACACCCCGGCCGGACCTGGTGCAGGTGTCGCCCGGGACGCGGACCTTCGCGAGCTTCCCGCCGGTGGAGCTGACGCCACGGGAGATCGAGCACGAGATGCCGGTGGGCCAGTGATGGCGCAGGTTCGGCAGGTGACGGTTGATGCTTCGCGGGCGGGAAAGACGCTGGCGGCCATCCTGCGCCTGGAGTTTCCCGGCGAGAGCTGGAATGACATCCGCCGACGCATCCACTCCCGACGGGTGAAGATAAACGACGTGGTCTGCGTCGATGACGCCCGGCGACTGCGGGGAGGTGATGTCGTTGAGGTCCTCGCCAGGCCGGCCGGGAGGCCCGCCCGGCCGCAGGATGTGCTCATCATCCACCAGGACCAGCATCTGCTGGTGATCGACAAGCCGCCCGGGATGGAGTGCGAGCGCCGCCCGGAACAGGCGAACTGGTCTGCGCAGAAGCGGGCGCTTGCCCCCACCGTGGTGGAAGCGTTGCAAACCCGGGGATTTGCCCCCCGGCCGGTGCATCGGCTCGACCGCGACACCAGCGGGCTGATGGTCTACGCGCTGTCGCAGCAGGCGCAGGAGAACCTCATCCGCCAACTGGCATCGCGCTCGATGCAGCGGATCTACCTGGCGCTGGCTATCGGCGAGGTTGGCAGTTGCACCGTGAAGAACTGGATCATCCGTGACCGCGGCGACGGCCTGCGCGGCTGCGTTGATTCTCCCCTGCCGGGCGCACTGGAAGCGGCAAGCGAGTTTCGTCAGCTCGAGACTATCGCGAGCAAGTACACGCTGCTGGAGTGCCGCCTGAAGACCGGGAGAACGCACCAGATTCGCCTGCACCTGGCGAGCATGGGACATCCAGTGTGCGGCGAAAAGCTGTATCGCAAGCCATCCGTCGATGCGGGGGAAATCCCCGATACCAGCGGGGCGGCGCGCCATGCCCTGCATGCCACGCGCCTCACGCTACACCATCCTGCTGACGGGCGGCAACTCAACTTTGAGTCGCCACTCCCACCAGACCTGGTCAACATGATAGAGCGCCTGCGAAAGAGTGTTTAGAGCTGCTTAACTCATAACCTTCGTCGCTGTCGCTCTGTCGCTCCGCTGCTTTCTTCGTGCTCCGTGCCTCAATTCCTTCGCGTCTCTATCGAGAATCCCCTTACCTCCCGCTTCACTCCTGGATTAACTAATCCAGTCAGGCGCTCACAACCGCCCTGGCGGTGCGCTGACGGATCGCCTCGACACGCCTGCCAAACTCCTCCGTCTCCTGGCGCACCTGGAGGATGAAGCTGTTCTCCTCGACCCTGCCCATCACCGCGTCCATCTCCGCCTGGTTGCGGAAGGTGATTTTGCGGAAGCGGTTGTCGTAGTCCTTCTTGCGCGTGGTGTAGACCTGGTCGCAGATGAACTGCTGGATCCGGAGCGCCTGATCCAGCAGCGCGCTCCACGCTTCCTCGGTAAGGGTATCCTCATCCAGCAGGTAAAGCAGCGTGGCGAAGGCGTGCTTCTGCTTCTGGAGCGGGTAAACCTCCCACAGCCTGTCGTAGCGCTCATGGATCTGGGCCCAGGTGTTCAGTTTCTCTGAGCGAATGTCGGCGCGCAGGGCGTCGACATCCCGTTCCAGCACGAGCTGCCCGCCCAGGTTCACCCAGGCCTTCTCACGCTCGCCGGCCAATCGCTGCGCCATTGAGCTGACAGAGGCATCGGGGTTGGCTTCCATGTACCTGATCAGGTTGCTGGCAGCATAGTGCATCAGCATCTCCCGATAGGCACGATACGCCTGGTACGGGCGATGAATGATGACCGGCCGACGAGAGGCCTCCATGTCCTCGCCCAGCACCGTGATCCCGCCCAGCGTCGGGTCCGAGCCGGTGAGCAGCTCGCGCCCGGCGGCGCGGATGGCCTGCTCCGGCGTGGAATCAGCAAGCTGTCCCCTCGACCGCAAAAGCGCCTTGCCCACCCACAGCTCCAGCAACTCCAGCGCGCGAATCATCTCCTCGGCCGTGTCAGGCGCAAAGGCTTCCGGCTCGATGTGCTGTGTCCGGGTCTTGCGCTTGTCGCGGCTGGCGAACTTCCATGCATTTCGGCGCAGCGCGTACATGTTGTACATCCACCAGTACGCCGGCATGACCAGCAGGCGATCGTTCGCCACATCGTTGGAGACGAGGCAGTACGGGAGCGGGATATCCATCTCGTAGGGATAGTCCCCCTTCGCCAGCAGCACGTACGAGGCGAAGCGGCAGCAGTGCTTGAGTGTCACGCAAAGCCCCGGCCAGAAGCCGCGTCCCGCCTGCAGCTCGCCATCATTGGCCCGACTGTTGTGGTTGGATCCCACGGTGGCGCCGGCGGCTATGTTGCTCTGCCCCATCACCAGCGACGCTGTGAGGAACGAGTTGTTATGGTGCTGCTCGTGCGCCGGGAAGATCAGGTTATGCAGCAGCTCGCAGCATGAGACTGTCGAGTTATCTCCCAGGTAGGAGTGGATCAGGCGGGCGCCGTACTTCAGGTTTGAGTT
>JAKORQ010000610.1 GCA_029777755.1 Planctomycetota bacterium | reverse complement strand
GAGAACGTGCTCGGCCAGATGCGCGACTACTTCCTGAAGAACGAGAAGGAGAATGTCGACTCCGTGCTGACGGTCTCCGGCTTCAGCTTCGCCGGTCGCGGCCAGAACAGCGGCATGGCCTTCATCAAGCTCAAGCACTGGGATGAGCGGGATGCGCCGGATCGCAGCGCCAACGCCATCATCGGCCGCGCCATGGGCTTCCTGTTCAGCATCAAGGAGGCGCAGGTCTTCGCCTTCAACCTGCCCCCGATCCCCGAACTCGGCACCGCCACCGGTTTCGACTTCTACCTGCAGGATCGCGGCGGTCTGGGTCACGAGAAGCTGATGGAAGCGCGGAACCAACTGCTCGGCATGGCGGCGCAAAAACCGGATACCCTGGTGCGCGTCCGCCCGAACGGCATGGAAGATGCGCCGCAGTTCGACATCCAGATCGACTACGACAAGGCGATGGCGCAGGGCTTGAGCATCAGCGACATCAACAACACCCTCTCCACCGCCTGGGGCTCCTCCTACATCGATGACTTTGTCGACCGCAACCGGGTCAAGAAGGTCTACCTGCAGGCCGATGCCCCCTTCCGCATGAACCCGGAAGACCTCAACCTCTGGTATGTACGCAACAACGAAGGAAAGATGGTCCCCTTCTCCGCCTTCGCCCGCACCGACTGGAGCTTTGGCTCGCCGCGACTGGAGCGCTACAACGGCGTGCCGGCCATGGAAATCGTTGGGGAAGCGGCACCAGGCAAGAGTACCGGCGATGCGATGGCGGAGATCGAAGCCATGGTCAAGCAGTTGCCGGATGGCATCGGCATCGAGTGGACCGGCCTCTCCTATCAGGAGCGGCAGGCAGGCTCCCAGGCCCCGGCGCTGTACGCCATCTCGCTGCTGGTGGTGTTCCTCTCCCTGGCGGCCCTGTATGAGAGCTGGAGCGTCCCCTTCTCGGTCATGCTGGTGGTGCCGCTCGGGGTGTTGGGGGCTATTCTCGCCGCCACCTGCCGCGGACTGGAGAACGACGTCTACTTCCAGGTCGGCCTGCTGACCACGATCGGTCTGTCGGCGAAGAACGCCATCCTGATCGTCGAATTCGCCAAGGAG
>JAKORQ010000609.1 GCA_029777755.1 Planctomycetota bacterium | reverse complement strand
TCATGGGTCGCCTCTCCGGGAGGCTGTTCGCCATCGACGCCGATGCCTGCCACGCGCAGATGCAAGGTGATTGCCTTCAGTGCCTCATCGGCTCGCTCCTGCGCCTTGGTCTTGGGCGATGGCAGGGCCGCCGAAGCCGCCGTATCCTCCACATGCCGCACTACGATGGATTTAAGGGGCTCCGTTTCATGCTCTGGCTGGAAGCTGATCCCCTCGATCTTGAACCATCCGCTTGCAGGTTCGCCGTCACGGCCCTTGTCCAGACGCCAGTAGCGATTTTCGCCCGAGCGGCCCACTTCGATGGACACGTCCGGATTCGCATGCAGCGCGTACGCACCGCGTGCACCCCGCTTGGGGTCATTGCCGCAGTGGTGCACGAGCAGCACCGCCGCCCCGGTCATCTGGGTCAGGCGCTGCACGTTGGCGATCATCCCTGCCATGGCGGAGTTGCTGTTCTCTTCTGCCATCCCAGCGATGGACGCCGACAGCGTGTCGATCACGATGAACTTAGCATCGTGCTTCAGCGCCGTCAGTGCCAGTTCGTTGACATCCGCCTCGCTGGCGACGTTGCAGGGATTGAAGACATAGTGGATGCCTTCCAGGTGGCTGACGCCCCGGTCGTGCTCCAGTGCTTGCACGCGGGTACGCACCCCGATCTGCCCTTCCAGAGCTACATAGATCACATTCGTGCGGGTCACGGGATGCCCTGCCCAGTCTGATCCACTCGCAACAGCCGCCACCATATCGAGCAGCAGCGCGGTCTTGCCCGCCTGGGACTCGCCCCACAGGATGATGACCTCGCCCCCATGGAACACATCCCGCACCAGCCAGACATGCCGGGGCAGATGGCGGAAGTCCTGCGAGGTATGAGTGGGCAGCCCGCGCTTTACCCCAGGCGGGAGCGGCAGGGTAGGCGCGGGCAATTGGTGCGGAGGCGGAGACGCAGGGGGCACATCTGCTTCTTCCAGTTTGGGTGCAGGTTGCGCCATTGAGGACACGAGCAGAGGTTCAGCTTCCTGGCCGGGAGCCGCTTCTGCCTGCTCGTCTTCCTTCGGGTTCGGCTCGGGCTGGCGCCCCACAGCTTGGGCGACGACCAGCTTCGCCATGTAGTTGCTATCACTGCCAGC
>JAKORQ010000608.1 GCA_029777755.1 Planctomycetota bacterium | reverse complement strand
CCTGATCCGTAATGATCCGTCCGGCTGGATTTTCTGCCATGGCGGAAGCGCGCTGGTTGCAGTGCGCACGCTGCGCCCGGGACAATGGCTTACCAGGGATGACCTGCTGGAACACACGCTGGTGGGCAGGTGCTATCGCAGCAATGGCCATCGCAATGCGGTGGTGATGGAGGTTGAGCCATCCAGGTTGGACGGCGACGTAAGGGAGCAGCAGATGGAAGCGGAGCTGACGGCGTTTGCCGGGGAGATTCTCGCAAGCTGGCGCATCGACGGCTCGGCGATGGAGGCTGAACGTCCCTCGCTGGTGTGCGTGGACCGTCGTGGAACCAGGCTGGAACTGGAGTATGACGGCGCCAGGCGGATAGATGGCGAAGAAATGGACTTTGAGAGCTGGCCACTCCTGAGCAACCCATGGGTGCACGCCGAGGTGGGCGACGGCGAGCTTCACTGGCGGATGCCGGAACGACAGGTGATGGAGTAGCCATGACCGTTTGCATGAAGACATTGGCACTCTCAGCGGCGGTCTCGCTTGGCGCCTGCACGGGTATTGCCCAGGAGCCATCTCACAATGACCAGCCGCGTCCGCGCCTTGCGGTACCCAGATGCACCGTAGCTCCCAAACTGGGCGCCGATGGGACTGATGCCGCATGGCAGGGCGCAGCTGTCATCCCGTCACTGAGCCTTTCTCCCGGCACTGAAGGCAATCCTGAACCAAGGCCCACACAGGTGAAGTTGATGTGGGATGAGCAGTTCCTTTTCGTGCGCTTCATCTGCATCGACGATCATCTTGAATCCCCGGGAAGCGGCAGGGATGACGACCATCACCGTGGCGATGTAGTCGAGGTCTTCATTGACCCGGTGGGGGATTGTCGCCAGTACATAGAGCTGCAGGTATGCCCGGAGAACCAGGTGCTGGATCAGCTCTTCGTGCTCTCGGCCGAGCCGAGGTTCAGGTCTGACCTGCGCTTCACCTCCGAGGTGTACCCGGCGGAGGTGTGGGGGATTCGTGAATGGAACATGCCCGGTCTGCGAACGCAAACCAGCGTCCGCAGGCTGGATGATGGACGATATGAGTGGATCACGGACCTGGCCATCCCGGCCGAGCCGCTGCTCAAGCGACTGAAGGCCAAGCGTTTTGTGGCCGGCCAGGAGATGCGCTGCAATCTGCTGCGCTACGACTGGGCAGGCCAATTGGGGACCAGGGGGCGCAAGTTGATTTCAATGAACTGGTCGCCGG
>JAKORQ010000607.1 GCA_029777755.1 Planctomycetota bacterium | reverse complement strand
CGCATCATTGACTTACTGGGAGGGAAAGGTGACAAAGCATCTACTCAGCCGTCGCAGCCCCGACAGGAAAAGCCGCTGGGTGGTTTGCTTGACATGCTTGGTGGCCGACGCGATGAGGGTAAATGAGGATTGCGTGTGCGTATCGTCGCGTTGGATGTAGGGTCATCTTCGGTCAAGGGTGCAATACTTTCAGACGGTCGGATTGTTGGCCGACCGGTGCGGGCGGTTTTTCCCACTGACTATTCCGACGGCCGAGCCGAGGTGCGCCCGCGTGATGTACTGCGAGCCATCACGCAGGTCATCGGGGAGTTGAGCACTCGCGGGATTGACATGCTCGCGCTGTGTGCCATGGCGCCATCCTGGATCGCCGTGGACAAGAAGGGCCGGCCCATAACCAACGTCATCACCCATCAGGACCGCCGCAGCATCGACGTTGCCCGAGAGCTGGAGAAAGCCGTGGGCAAGCAGCGCTACCTGAAGCTTGCCGGCAACCGGCCATTCCCCGGCGGGATCAGCTCAACCACCGCCGCATGGTTTGCCCGGCACTATCCCTCGGTGATCCAGTCCGCCTCGCTGGTCGGCCATCTGAGTACCTTTCTGCTGCATCGCTGGACGGGGGCTCGTGTTACCGATCCATCCAACGCTTCCTTCATGGGGGTGTATCGCACGACCACGCTCGGCGGATGGTCGGATGAACTGCTGGATGCGGTTGGTCTGCGGCGCGACCAGATGCCGGAGGTGATCGATGCCACGCGCATCGCCGGGCAACTCGCGGCCTCGGCCGCGAGGGAGCTGGGCCTGCCGGCAGGTACTCCTGTGCTGCCGGGGATCATGGACACCAGCGCGGCCGTGCTGCTGCGCGGGGCTAGAAACCGTTTGTTGTTCAACGTCAGCGGATCGACCGACGTGCTGGCGCTGTGCGTGGATGATCCAGTTCCGCATGAGCAGCTGCTTACCCGGGCGGTGGGAGTCGGCAGGAAGTGGATGGCGGTCAGCACCATCGCCTCCACGGGAACGACGCTTTCATGGCTGCATCGCACATTATTCTCTGAGCTTCCGGAGCCTGCTTTCTATCGGGTTGTTCGCCGAGCGCTGCGGGCCAGTCCTGGTGGGGTGTCTTTTGAACCTTACCTGGCGGGGGATCGCATGAGCATCGAGCAGCGCACGGCCGACTTCCACGGCCTGACACTGTCCACGACGCGCGAGCAGATGCTGGCGGCGGCGCTGGATGCCATGGCACGGGCGAGTGCCGCACGGATACCACTGTTCCTGGGCGTCTATGGAAGGATCTCGCGTGAAGTGACCGTGACCGGGGGAGTGGGAGAGGCAATTGCCCAGGTCCTTCACCGCGATTGGCCGGGGCGATGGAGATTTCGCCCGGAGTCAGAGGCGACTTTGCGCGGCCTGTACGTCGTGGCACAGCGGGCACGGAAATAGACTGCCCCAGTTGTGTCACTGGGGCAGCCATGTCTGGTTGAACCGGTCAAGAGTTAGTAGGTCGCCAGGCGCGGTCCCGCGGCGGGCGGGGACTGCTGGCCGCCTTGCTGCTGTTGCGCGGGAGCCAGCGGCTTCTGGATCGTCTGGTTGACCCGGCGAAGCAGGTCAATGAACTCCACCTGTGCCAGGTTGAGGTTCTTGACCTTGATGTGCGAGACGATCCGGCTCTGCAACGCCTCAAGCTGCTGGCGCTGGGCGTCGGTTACCTGCATGCCGGCATGCTCCTGCCTGGCGAGCTGCTCCAGCGTGCGGTCGAACTCCTGCAGCAGCCGATTGGCCTCGGCATCCTCGGCCACGGCCTTCTGGGCCTGCTGATAGCGCACCACTGCGGGGTGCTCGCTAAGCATCTGGCCGAGCTTCTCGGCCGCATCAATGATCTGCTGGGTATCAACTGCCATTCGCATTCTCCTTGTCGGGCCGGTCAATATAATGCCGCATTGCGGATTAAGCCAATGAATGGATCAGAACAAGTCGATAGATATCATCGCCAGGCACTGCTTCCGGAGATCGGGCCGGCCGGGCAGGCACGGCTGCGAAGCTCCAGTGTCCTGATGATAGGCTGCGGCGCCCTTGGCTGCAGCATCGCGCAGCAGCTTGTCCGCAGCGGTATCGGCAAATTGCGCCTGGTGGATCGCGACCTTGTGGATATTACAAATTTGCACCGCCAGGTGCTGTTCACCGACCAGGATGCCCGTGAGCAGAGCCCCAAGGCGCTGGCCGCGGCCGAGGCACTGCGGCAAGCCAACCCCGACGTGCAGATCGAGCCTATCGTGGCAGATGTGCATTCGCAGAATATTGCGGATATTGCCCTGCGCGATTACATGCCGGATGTGATCCTCGATGGTACCGATAACGTGCAGATCCGCTATCTGATCAACGACCTGTCCTGCAGGGATGGCATCCCGTGGGTGTACGGCGCCTGCATCGGCATGGAGGGCCGAGTGATGTCGATAGTGCCGGGGAAGACAGCCTGTCTGCGGTGCATCTTTCCCGACCCGCCGGCACCGGGTACGCTCCAGACCTGTGACACCGCAGGCGTCCTTGGGGCAGCACCGGCCGTGGTGGGGGCGTTGCAGGCGGCGCAGGCGATTCGGCTTATCCTTGACGGTCCTGAGGCGGTCGGCACCATGCTGGCCCTGAATGTCTGGACAATGTCATTCCGCAGCATCTCGACGCACCAGTCGCAGGATCCGCAGTGCCTGTGCTGCCGGAAGGGGCAGTATGAGTTTCTCAATCGTCCGCCACGGCTGGATGCGGCGGCACTGTGCGGCAGGAACGCGGTGCAGGTTCGGCCGGTCACCGAAGGCGATCTTGACCTGGTGTCCCTGGCCGGGCGTCTTGAGGCGCTGGGCGAGGTGACCGCTCATCCGCAGTTTGCACGTTTTCGCCCGACGGGTTCTGAAACTACGCTGAGTATCTTTCCCGACGGGCGGGTGATCGTTAACGGCACGGCGGACGTGGCGGCGGCCCGATCGCTGGTTGCCCGCTATATCGGCGGTTAGTGGATCGGCATTGTGGCATAGTGGTGGCCTATACTTGTCCAGCATCCCCTCGGGGCATAGATTACCTGCCCCCCAAAGATAAGGAGATCCGGGAATATGGGTTTGTTGGATGGCAAACGCGGTGTTGTGTTGAACATCGCCAATGACCGAAGTATCGCGTGGCACATTGCCAATCAGGCAATCAAGCAGGGCGCTCAATGTGCATTCGGATTCCTGCCGCTGGAGAAGATGGAGCGGCGGGTGCGCAAGGCGATGGAAGAGGGCGGATTTGGACAGGCGCCCCTGTTTCCCTGCGACGTAAGCAGCGACGAGAGCATCGCCGCTTTCGCCGAGAACGTCAGTAAGACGTACGGCACGATCGACTTCGTCGTTCACTCGCTGGCATTTGCCAACAAGGACTACCTTCAGATCGGCAGGTTCACCGAGACCCCCAGGGACGTCTTCAAGCAAGCTCTTGACATCAGCGCCTACAGCCTCATCGCGCTTGCCAGGACTTTTGCTCCCATGATGCCCAACGGCGGCTCGATGATCTGCATGAGCTACCTGGGCGCGGAGAAGGTGATCCCCGGTTACAACGTCATGGGCGTGGCGAAGGCGGCGCTGGAGTGCGCCACCCGCTACCTGGCGTTTGAACTGGGTGAAAAGAACATTCGCGTCAATGCCATCTCGGCCGGCCCGATCAGGACTCTGTCGGCGATGGCAGTTGGCGGGATCGATTCCGTCTTCGAGCATGTCGAGAAGAAGAGCCCTCTGCGTCGCAACATCGACGCCGAGGAAGTCGGCAAGACGGCCGTCTATCTGCTCTCCGACCTTTCCAGTGGCCAGACCGGCGAGACGCTCTACGTCGACAGCGGCTTCAACGTTGTCGGGCTGTAGCGGCCCTGGTTCGGCGGCAGTACCAGAAATGCGAAGTTGCCAGGCGCGGACTGCAGGGATAGTGTGCGTGTGTGAGGAGTTGATGCGAGAATGCACATTGTCACGCTACTTGGCAGTCCGCGCCGCGATGGTAACACCGCCCATGTCCTGGGCTGGGCGGAAGAGGCGTTCCGTGACGCCGGCCACACCGTCGAGCGAATAACTATCATCGATCACCAGATCGGCCCGTGTGTCGAGTGCCTGTCATGCAGGAAAAGCAGCGGGCGATGCGCCATGCACAGGGACGACGCCAACAGCGTCCTGGAGAGGATTGGCCAAGCAGATGCCTTGGTGCTGGCATCGCCGGTGTTCTGCTGGGGGTTTCCTTCACATACCAAGGCGCTCCTGGACCGCATGTATGCGCTGGTGGAGAACTACGACATCAACCCCGAGTACACCACAAGGCTGGCCAACAAGCCGATGGGGCTGATCCTCACCTGCGGCGGCCCGGAAGAGGGCAACGCGGAACTGGTCATCAGGGCCTTCTACGCGATGGTCAACTTCATGAAAGCGGTCCCGCGCGGGCATCTGCTTTATCCATTCTTCCGCCGGGTGGAGGAACTGACGGTTGTCGATCGCAAGCGTGCCATCGAGTTTGCCGCCAGGATGACCGCCGCAGAGACATCCGAAGTTTCATAGTGATGCAATCTGCCCAAGCAGGCAGGTGAGAAATCTCGCTTCCCACTTCGTCAGGCATTACAATCCCGACCGTGCTGCAACTACTACATGGACGTAGTACTGCGGGGGGTGTACTGGGAGTTCTTCTGTTTCTGGGGGCAATGCTGGCGTTGGTCGTCCCGGCACATGGGGCATCGACGCTTGAGGAAAGGCTGGCATGGCAACTGGCGCTTGAGCGGGAAGGATTTTCCCCCGGCATCATCGATGGAAAGATCGGCGCAAAGACGCAGACGGCCACGCGCGAGTTCCAGAAGGCGCGAGGACTTGCTCCCACCGGCACGCTCGATGCCGCGACGATCAGCGCCCTTAAGGTCGATCCCGACATAGCCATCGGCGAGCACATCGTGGAGGCTTCCGACCTGGAGGGGATCACGCCATTCACCAGCGATTGGTATGAGCGGGCAGCCCAGGCGGAAATGGGATATTACAGCGTGCTTGATGCCTTGGCCGAGCGATTCCATGCGAGCAGGGGGTTGCTGCAGACGCTCAATCCTGGCCTGGACCTGGAGAGTGTGACTGTGGGTACTCCGATCCGGGTGCCGGCCGTGCTG
This sequence comes from Planctomycetota bacterium, assembly GCA_029777755.1. Lineage (GTDB taxonomy): Bacteria > Planctomycetota > Phycisphaerae > Tepidisphaerales > Tepidisphaeraceae > CAIQIQ01. The sequence goes on along the minus strand of JAKORQ010000607.1, from coordinate 1,771 downwards.
GAGCCTGTGATCCGCCGGGCGGATTCATTGCGGATCGACCTGACGAGAAAGCTCATCTTTGCCCTAGATTCCCAGGGCCGCCCGCTTGCCATGTTTCACTGTTCCATTGCCGCAAAGGCGGAGAAGCGGCCGAGGGGACATGCGAAGGTTATCGTGGTGGTGACTCGCCCGAACTATACGTTTGATCCTGCGAGCTGGCCGGAGGTTAAGAACGTTAACCGGCGGCTCATCATCCCGCCGGGACCGCGAAACCCCGTAGGCTTGGCATGGATTGGTCTGGACATTCCCGGGTATGGCATCCACGGTACCCCGCAGCCGGAGATGATCGGTAAGAGTGGCTCGCATGGTTGTTTCCGGCTCAGCAACTGGGATGCGGTGCGGCTCACAAGGATGGTGTCGGTGGGGACTGTCGTAACATTTGTGGAGTAGGCACATTAACGTTTCTGGCGATGCTGTGTAATAGTGTAAGTGACGACGTCGCCAGCAATGCACGAACATGCCTCTGAGGGCCCGGAGATGGCCGTTCCCGCGAGCGCCGCGGGCAAGCCCCGGCGTCCATCACGTTGGCGTGCCGTCCTGGCGTGGGCACTGGCACTGTGCGTCTTCCTTGTTTCGGTTCACTACGGCATCCAACTGCGACGCTGGGCGTGGGACCAGACCGACCAGATCCGCTTCCTTAACAGCGTCAGCAACGCCATCGAATGGGGAAGGCATGCCAACCGGATCGGCGTGCTGAACGTTTACGACGATCTGGTTGCCCGGCACGGCACCGATGGCGACTACTCCGGGCCAGCGAGATTTGCCTTGGATTACGCCCCGTTACGGCTGTTCATAGCGACAAGCTGGGCCAAGTGGGCGGAGGAGAATTTCCCGCCGCCGCCCGGCAAGCCGCTCACCTGGCAGCGGGAGTATGAATTCACCTGGCCGATGCTGCGCATCAACCTGGCTTGTGAACTGGCGGCATCCATAGGCATTTTTCTCGTGGTCTACCACTGGATGCGCACCTGCAGGACTCCGGCCCCGAGGCGCTGGTGGCGATGGGGCATTAGGGACGGCTGGGGACTGGATGAGGCCTCGACCAGGGATATGCCCTCGACGGTAGGGCTTTTCCCAGGCCTGCTGGCAGCACTGCTGCTGTGGTTCAATCCTGCGGTGATCGTAAATGCCCACGTCTATCCGCAGTGGGATGCGTGGCTGCTGCCGTCGTTCATATTTGCGGTTTATTTTGGCCTGCGGAACTGGTGGCTGCCGGCCGGGATCGTTGTCGGGATCTGTGCCATGGCAAAAGGGCAGATCCTCTTTGCGCTGCCGCTGCTGATCGCCTGGCCGTTGCTTCTGGGGAATATCGCAGGCGTAGTGCGGGTGATCGTGGGGTTGGGGACTGGGCTTGCGATCGTGGTCTGGCCGTTCCTGCTGCGGTCATACGAGAGCATCCAGTGGATCTTCGTGGCGTCGGTGGCGGCGGTACTGCTGGCGGGGGTGGCTGCCCTGCCGCGGAGTAACTGGAAATGGCAGGTATTTCGAGGAGCCATTGCCCTCGGGGCGATCAGTCTGCTCTTCTGGCCTGTAACTGACATGACGGGGGAGTATCTCCTGCAGATCAGCTCCGAGAGCGCGATCACCATCCATCGCCGCTCCACGCTGCTGGGGGTGATTGCCCTGGCGGCGACTGCCGCGATCGTCGGCGGGCGCAGGTGGATCCCGACGCTGCTGGCCGGCCTGCCGGGAATATGCACGCTGCTGACCATCCCGCTGCTCAATGCCAGCATCT
>JAKORQ010000606.1 GCA_029777755.1 Planctomycetota bacterium | reverse complement strand
GAGCATCGGCTACGCGGCCGTCTACCCCCGCCGGATCATCGAGGCGGCGCTGCGTCGGGGAGCCGCGAGCATGGTCTTCGCGCATAACCACCCAGGCGGCACGCCCACCCCGAGCGAAGATGACAAGGCGATTACCCGCAAGTTGGCGCAGGCCGCCTCCGCGGTCGAGATTCAGGTTCTCGATCACCTCATCGTCGCCGGCAATGAGGTGTTCAGCTTCCGCCTGCAAGGCCTGCTATGAGCGCGCAGCAGCGCGCAGTCTGGTGAACGCGGCACAGAAGGAGGAAACGGGTGTCATCCCGAAGGAAGGTGCAAGCACGGTGGAGGGAGCGCTGATAGACGGGGGCGCAAGGTGAGCGCCAGTTCCGCATGCATCGGCGCTGGTCCCCCGCGGGACGGCTTGCAGCTCCCGCCCGGGCCATCACGAGCTCACTCCCGCTGGCCTTCGGTGGAGTATCTGAAGAACTGAGGAGGGATCCGTATGGTTACACGAACGCGGAAGCATGGTTTCACACTTATCGAACTACTTGTCGTCATAGCGATCATCGCCATTCTGGCGGCGATCCTCTTCCCGGTCTTCGCCCGCGCGCGAGAAAACGCGCGCAGGAGCACGTGCCAGAGCAACCTGAAGCAGATCATGCTGGGCGTGCTGCAGTATGCGCAGGACTACGATGAGTGCCTGCCGATCTATCGCTGGAATGACGCCGCAGTCCCTAGCGTGTGGGTGGATCGTGATGATAGCAGCAATGCCCGCCACTTCTGGCTGGAGGCGATCCAGCCCTACCTGAAGAACACCCAAATGCTCTTTTGCCCCAGCCAGAGCTTCGGACCAACCACCCTGAGCAACGACGGGAAGATGTATCCAGCCTATGCCTACAACGGCGCGATGAGCGGCAAGAGCCTGGCTCTGTTCCAGAGCACCGCCGATAAGATCTGCATCGGTGACATTGGACAGAAGCATGCCGACCGCACGCCCACTGGCTATGTGGAGAACTGGTTCATCAACGCGGATGGCTCCACTTCCTGGCAGCAGTGGTCCTGGTGGTGCTCCATCCACCTCGGGGGCGGCAACTACGGCTACCTCGATGGCCACGTGAAGTTCCACACGGAGAATGACAAGGTTTTGGGCCCAGTCCTCGCCACCAAAAGCAGCCTCCCGGGCGATCAGACCGGTTACTGGATGCCCTAAGTCGAAGGCGCGGCTGG
>JAKORQ010000605.1 GCA_029777755.1 Planctomycetota bacterium | reverse complement strand
TGCAGGCGCTCCCACTTGTCCCAGCCCTCGAATCCGCCGCGGAAGGTCGGATCGGTGTGCCAGTGGGTCTTGCCGACCAGGTGCGTTTGGTAGCCGGCCGCGACAAGGCGGGCGGCCAGGAAATCCTCGCGGGCGCGATTGATGCGGAACTCCGGGCTGAAACTGGGCTTGCCATACCGATGGGCATACAGGCCCGTCACCATGCTGGTGCGGGCGGGGATGCAGATGGGGCATTCGCTGTAGCAGCGCGAGAGGCGCGTGCCCTCGTGCGCCAACAGATCCAGGTGAGGCGTGCGCACGACAGGATGACCCTCGCACCCGAGGGCATCGCCGCGCTGCTGGTCGGAAGTAATCAGGACAATATGTGGCTTGCGTGACATGGCCCGGAGTTTACCTGCATTGCAGCTTGAGTGCTACTTGAACTGGCCGGGTTGATCCGTAAGACTCACGCGAGATGGCGCGCAAACGCAGCAAGAGAAAACGAAAGCAGAAGCAGCCGAAGCTACCACCGCTGCTGATCCTGGTCATCCTGCTGATTGCCGCGGCGTGGAGCGTCGGCACGGCGTACAGAAACAATCTGCCGCTGCCGTGGCAGACGCAGGAGCAGCCCGCGGCAACGCCGGTCGAGGCGGGGCAGGATGAGCTGCGCATCGCCAGTTGGAACATCCGCCAGTTTGGTTCGCGCGCCAGCACGGACATTCGCCTGCTATCCGGCATCATCGTTGACCACAAGTTCGACATCGTTGCGATACAGGAGGTGCAGCGCGATGGCAGCGGTGTGGACCGCCTGCTCAATGAACTGGGCTATCCCTGGCGCGGGACGCGGCTGGGGGAGCGGAGCCGCTCTGGCGAGCGCCTGGCCTACATCTATCGCGGTGATCGCGTGCAGGAGATCGGCCAGGCGAGCAACCTTCCCGGGGCATCGTCGCGCGTGTTCGAGCGGGTGCCATATCGCGCCACCTTCCGTGCCGGCAACTTCGATTTTGAGCTGATCACGCTGCATCTTTCATGGGGCGACGTCGCGCAGCGTGAGGATGAGATGAAGACGCTGGCATCGCTGGTCGCAAAAAGGATCCAGTCGCAGGGGGAGAAGGACATCATCATCCTCGGCGACCTGAACGAGCAGAAGTCCCGGCCGAACCTCTCCTACATGTCGGTCGTCGGATGGGACACGGTCGTGAAGTTGGGCACCAACCTCTCCGGCAGGGAGATCTACGATCACATCCTGCTCAATCCCACGCATACCCGCGAGTACCTCGGGCGAAGCGGGGTGGTGCTGTTTGATGAGATTTATCTCAACAACGACGACCGCACGGCGGCCGACAAGGTGTCGGACCATCGGCCGGTGTGGGCGGATTTCTCCATCGTCATGCCGGACGATGACTGAGCGGGCGGGCCGCCCGGCCCAGCCGATCGCGCACCGCCAGCCACTGGGCAGCGTCCGCGGGTGACTCGATCAGGATCGCCGATGGCTTGCGGGCATCGGCCGAGCGCAGCGCAGCGTACAGATGACGCGCGTAGGCGTCCGGGTCGGTGGGCATGGCGACCACATGATGGCCGGCTGATGGTGGTGTCACCCTGCTTAGCGCGAGAACGATCACTGATTTGCCGACATGCTCACGCAGATACTCCTCGGCATCCTGCCAGTCGGAGAAGCGGTAGCAGGGCGTCACCGGCGAGTAATGCACGCGATGCTGTCCCGGCGAAAAGGAAGCGACCTTTTCCGAGAGCACCTGCGACATCACGCGCACCTCGCCGATGATTGGCGCAAGATCTTCCGGGCCGATGTCGCCGGGGCGGAGGATGGTGGGAACCTCGCCGCAGAGGGTGATGACGGTGGACTCGATGCCCACATCACACGCCCCGCCGTCGAGAATAAGGTCCACGCGATCGCCAAGCTCATCCCGCACATGCTGGGCAGTGGTGGGGGAGACGCGATTGGAGCGATTGGCCGACGGTGCGGCCACCGGGCCATCGAAGCGCCTCAATAGCTCCAGCGCCAGCGGGTGGCGCGGGCAGCGCAGCCCGACGGTGTCCAGCCCGGCCGACACCTCCGGCACGATCGCATCTGTCCGTGGTAGCACGATGGTGAGCGGCCCGGGCCAGAACGCCTGCGCCAGTTTCTGTGCGGCCTCCGGCCACTGGCGGGCATAGCGCCTGGCCTGCTCGATGCCGGCGATATGCACGATCAGGGGATTGGTGGCTGGCCTTCCCTTCGCCGCGAAGATGGCGCGGATCGCCTGCGAGTTGGTGGCATCGGCGCCAAGTCCATAGACAGTCTCCGTGGGGAACGCCACCAGCCTGCCGTCGCGCAGCAGGCGCACCGCTTGATCGATTACGTCATCAGCCACGAGCGGCATTTTACTCCCGCCGCCTCACTACGCACGTGGAGCGATGACGGCCGCCATCCGGCCAGTGATGCCACTATCGCGCCGGTGCGAGAAGAAAAGCTCCGCATCGCGGAACGTGCAGAGGTCGGTCGTATCGATCTGGTCTTCCCTCAGGCCAAGCCGCAGCGCCTGGGCCATGATGGCCGCGGGCAGGTCAATATGCGGCTTGGCCACTCCCCTGCGGATGATCGAGGTGGTATCAGCAAAGGACCTGACAAACTGCTCGGCCACCTCCTCGCCAACCTCGAAGGCCTGTGTGCTAATGCATGGGCCGATCGCCATCACGATCTGCCCGGGCGCGATACCGCGGGCGGCAAACAGCCTGATCGCCTCAGGCACGATGCCTGCCACCACGCCGCGCCAGCCAGCGTGAACGGCTGCAACCGTGCGGCCGGATCTGTCGCCAATCAGCACCGGCACGCAGTCGGCCGTGCGGATCGAGAGCACAAGATCGGCGTTGTCGGTCAGCAGCCCGTCCGCCTGCTCGCCCTTCGGCGCAGCCTCACCGTGCCTCAGCGTTAGCACACGATTGCCATGCACCTGATGGACGCGGGCAAGTTCTCTTCCATTCAGCTGAAGTGCCGCGAACAGGCGCAGATAGTTTTCGCGGATGTTGCTGTCGGAGTCTCGCACATCGCCCTGCGGGTTGCCCAGGTTGAGCGAGGCGAATGGACCTGTGCTTACGCCGCCGATGCGGGTGGAAAACCCATGCGGAATCCCGGCCGACTCCAGCAGCGGGGAGATCAGGCAGACCACGCCGTTGTCAAATTCGCGTCTGGTGAGCATCAGGCGAGGCGTTATAACGACAATCGAGGTGGTTCTAAAGATGGTTAGTTTGTGTAATGGCGGCCGTGGAATGTACCGTTAGGTTGCTTACTTGTGGGAGGTAATGTGATGCGGATTAGATTGCCGGCAGCCGTGATTGTGATTCTTACATCAGCGGCGCTGCTGGCACAGGCGCCTGCCAACCAGCCCGATCCCAGCACCCTGGAGGAAATCGTCACCAGTCTCCGTCGGGCGGGGCGCCCAGCAACATTTGATGATCTGCATCAGCCGGAGGTTCCGGACGCAAAGAATGGGGTTATCGAGATCCTGTTGGCGACGAGGAAGGT
>JAKORQ010000604.1 GCA_029777755.1 Planctomycetota bacterium | reverse complement strand
GGACGTACGATGAAGTCTCAGCGGTCGTGGAAGAGGTTCGCCAAGTGTCAGTAGCGGTCATGCCGGAGCATGAGACGGATCTCCGTCGTCCCGCGCCGGCCATGGGTTACATCCCGGGACTTGACGGCATTCGAGCGATAGCGGTGCTGGCCGTTCTGCTGTATCACTCGGGGGTACTGGTCGTCCCGGGGGGTTTTCTCGGCGTCGATGTCTTCTTCGTGCTCTCCGGCTTCCTGATCAGTAGCCTGCTGCTGCAGGAGATCGAGCGCACGGAGGCCGTCAACTTCAAGCAGTTCTACATCCGCCGGGCCCGGCGATTGCTGCCGGCGCTGTTCGCCACCCTCGCGCTGTCCGCTGTCCTCGTGCTGATCTTCGCCCGTGACGCGGCCTTCCAGTTCCGGCAGGACGCGATCGCGTCGTTCTTCTACGTGGGCAACTGGTGGTACATCGTTCAGGATCTCTCGTACTTCGAGGCGATGGGCCGGCCCCCGGTGTTGCAGCACCTCTGGTCGCTGGCGGTGGAAGAGCAGTTCTACCTGCTCTGGCCGCTGGCGCTGGTCTTCCTCTACCGACGTGGTGGTCGGCCCGGTGTAGGCCGTGTTGCGCTGATGATCGCGCTGTTCTCCACCTTGCTGATGGCGGTTTTCTCCTTCCTCTGGAACGTCCCGGCCTCCGGCGACGCCAGTCGGCTCTACTTCGGCACGGACACGCACTGCATGGGTCTGCTGCTGGGGGCCGCCCTGGCCACCGTTTGGCGTCCCGGGGCCCTGCCGAAGAAGATCGCCCTGCCTGCCCAAGTGATTCTGTGGGTGGTGGCACTGGTGTCGCTGGTCGGGCTGTTCACCATCTTCCATAAGGCCGCTGAGGACTCGGCATGGCTGTACCGTGGCGGCTTCTTGGTGGTGTCCGCCCTGACTGCGGTGATCATCGCCTTGGCCTCCCACCCGGCGATCGGTTTCGGGAAGATGCTGGCTATCCAGCCGATGAAGTACATCGGGGAG
>JAKORQ010000603.1 GCA_029777755.1 Planctomycetota bacterium | reverse complement strand
CGCGATGCTGCTTTGCGGCATCGCGGCCGCGGACATGCGCAGCTTCGTCTCGCGCTATTACCACGTGCATACCGACCTTCCGCCCGGCGTGGCAAGCGACCTGGCAAAGCGGCTGGACCTCATGCACGAGGAGTACGCCCGGCGGATGTCGCGCTTCATCGCCGACCGGCAACTGCCCCGGGGAAACGTCTACCTGTTTGCCCGCCAGGAGGATTACCTGCACTTCGCCGGCGAAGGGATGCGCAGCACCGGCGGCGTGTATATCCCCTCACGCAATGCCCTGGCGGCGTTCCACGACGGGCAGGGACGCAACAATTTGCGTCGAACGCTCCAGCACGAGGCGTTTCACCAGTTCGCCGCCAACGCCATCAGTCGGCCACTGCCGATGTGGGTCAACGAGGGACTGGCGCAGCTCTTTGAGGAAGGACTGTGGACCGGCGACGGCTTCTCGATCGGGCAGGTGCCGCCCTGGCGCTTGCGCCAGTTGCGCTCGGACATCCGGGCCGGCCGGCTGGTCAATTTCGACACCTTCATGAAGCGAACGCCAGAGCAGTGGGCCGCCGTGATGAAATCGCGCTCCCTCAGCCAGGGGGCGACGCAATACAATCAGGCGTGGGCGATGGTCCATTTCCTCGTGAACTCCACCGACGAGGCGGGCAACCCGAGGTTTCGCGCCCGCTTCATCCGCATGCTGGAACTGATCCACCAGGGGCTCAACCCGGACCTGGCATTCCGCCAGGCATTCTCCGGCAATATCCAGGCGTTTCGCCAGCATTTCGACCATTGGGCCGCCACGCTTCAACCCACTCCCGAGGCGATCTACCTCGAGCATCAGGAGGTACTGGCCGACATGCTCGTGGCCATGCACGAAAGCAAGCTCACCTTCAAGGAGATGGAAGCCTTCCGCCAGGCGGTCGCGCGATACGGCCTGAAGATCAACTACTCACGCGGGCAGATCCGCTGGAGCACGGATCAGGACACCGACATCTACTTCTCGCGCCTGGATGGTTCGCTGCTGCGCCCCTGGGAGCTTTACTTCCAGCCGCGCCGCAACGCCCCCCTGCCTGACATCGTCTGTACCGTACTGCCCAACGCAACAATGCGGACGCGCTTCTACCGCTCGGGAAACCGAATTCTGCATGAGCTTGTCCTTGAGCCAGCCCGCCAGCAGGTTGGTAGCGCAGATCGCGCACGGTGACTCGCCCCCTTGACAGCAAGCCCGCCGCGCTGCATCAGTTGCACACAAAACTTTCATGAGTGACACTCCCGGCACCGACCCGTATTCGGCATTACGTATCCCCGGCTACCGTTTCTACGCATCGGCGTGGAGCTTTGCCGTCATCGGCCAGCAGATGCAGAGCGTGGCCCTCGGCTATGACCTGTATCGCAAGACCGGCGACCCCATGGTGCTCGGCTGGGTGGGACTGCTCCAGGCGATCCCGGTGATCCTGCTGGCGATACCGGCCGGGCAACTGGCCGACCGCTTCGATCGCCGAAAGATACTGATGATCTCACAGATCGCCTCGGTGATAACCTCCATCGGGCTGATCACCTGCTCGCTGACGGACGCCAGCGTCAGCGCCTATTACGCCCTGCTATTTTTCGACGCATTCGCCAACGCCATCGGCTGGCCGGCCCGCAGCTCGATCCTGCCAGGCATCGTCCCGCTGGACAAGCTGGCCAACGCAGTGACGTGGAACTCAACATTCTTCCAGCTCGCGGCCGTAGTGGGACCGGCCATCGGCGGATTTGTCGTCGACAAGAGCGTAACGGCCGCCTATGTGTGCGACCTGAGCGCGGGCATCTGGTACGTCACCTGCCTGCTGCTGATCAAGATGCGCAAGCAGGAGATCTCCAGCGAACCGGTGTCGATGGACACCGTGCTGGCCGGGCTGCGGTTTGTCTTCCGCCAGAAGATTATCCTGGCGACGATCACGCTGGACCTGTTCGCAGTGCTGCTGGGCGGGGCGGTCTACCTGTTGCCGCCGGTGGCGCTGGATATCCTCAAGGTGGATGGCTGGGGCTATGGCTTCCTGCGCGCAGCGCCGGCCGCCGGCGCCATCTGCATGGGTGTGACCCTGGCGCACCTGCCACCGATGAAGCGCGCCGGACGGGCCATGCTCCTGGCCGTGGCAGGATTCGGAGTGGCAACCATCGTGTTCGGCATCTCGCGCAATTTCTGGGTGTCGCTGGTGGCGCTGTTCCTCACCGGCGTGTTCGACAACATCTCGGTGGTGGTCCGTCACACTCTCGTACAGGTACTAACCCCCGACAGCATGCGTGGCCGAGTGTCGGCCGTTAACAACATCTTCATCGGTGCCTCCAATGAGCTGGGCGGGTTTGAGTCGGCCACGGTGGCCAAGCTGTTCGGCGTAACCACCTCCATCATCGCCGGCGGCATCGGCACACTGCTGGTGGTGCTGGGAGTGGACCGCGCCTTCCCCACGGTGCGCAAGCTCGGGTCACTTAACGATGTAAAGGCGCTACAGGAGACATCCGAAAAGTCGGCCGAGCCGGACGAAGTGGCAGCCTAGATCCGGTGGAGCTGCTTGTCCTGTAGGCCGCGGGACTTCGAGGCGGGGCGAAACCACCCGATGCGATTACCTCTGTTCGGCATCGAGAGGGACGCCACACGGCACACCTGTCACGAGGTTCTGCCGCCTTCGTGCCTTCATCGACGATCACCATCTCCCGCGGGCGGAGAACCGCCCGCACCGCTCTTGGTGGAACTGCCCTAGCAGCGGCGCTCGCCCGGGGCATCCGACAGATCCACCACCCACGCGCCGGTCACATGCTCGCGCACGGCATAGCGCGCCAGGTTCAACCAGCGTGGGCCGGCATCGAGGATGGCGCTGTCGGCCGTCGCCACCACCTCACTTGCACCCTTGAGAGCGGCATCCGGATTGGCAAGCAACTGCACCTTCCATGCCCAGCCATTCTCCTGTGCGATCTCCAGGATCATCTGTTTCAGTCGGCCGGAGTTGGAGACAGGAGAATCCAGCAGCCAGTGGACATCATGGATGTGGGCGGTCTCCAGGGTGACCCCGAGCAGGCGGATGGCCGGCACCGTCTCCGACACCTTGCGCCATGAGCCATGCATGGAGGCCATATCGCGCATG
>JAKORQ010000602.1 GCA_029777755.1 Planctomycetota bacterium | reverse complement strand
CCAGGTTCCCGAGAAGGCCTCGGCTTAGTAATCTGCCTTGCCAATGAACCAAACGCTCGCCCCAGCAGATGGGACGAGCGTTCTTGTTTTGGCATCTCAAATCACGCTGGATGGTTCAGCACCTGCCGTCAACGCAGAACCACTTGGCTGCTTCTTCAGAGAGCCTGGCGCCATCCTCAGCGTCGCCTTCCCACTGGAAGTGGTCGGCCGGGCGCACATATAGCTTCTTCTCGCCGGCCAGTGCGTTGTAGACGGCAAACTGCCCGGGCGGGGGGACGGCCGGGTCAAACAGGGCACAAGCCACCATCGTGGGTATCCTGCAGAACTGCGCCGACACGGCCGCATCATGCAGAGCCAGTGTCTTGCGGATCGCCGGCTTCTGCTTGAACAGGTTCCGCACAGACTCTCCCGATCCGACGCATTGCATGGTTAGCCGCAGATCATGGTGGCCGAAACTAGGGACCCGCAGCAGTGCCCGGCGGAAACGCTTCTCCCAAGGGATGGTCATCGCCCCGATACCGCCGCCGAAACTGCCGCCGATGTAGTCGATGCAGCCGGCCGTTTCCGGCGCGATCTGCAGCAGGGCGGATACGGCGCAGAACAGGTCGGCCACGCAGTAGCGGTGGATGTACGTTTCCGGGGACTCGATGCCGAAGATAACGTGCTCAGTGCTGTTGTTGGGCAGGTCCGGGCGGGCGGAACGATGGAACCCGCGAGCGCAGGGGAAAACCGCCACGCACGCCGGCCCGGGAACATCCAGGTCGGGCGCCTGCCGGCCGCCGTATCCATGCCCGAACACCACGCCCCGGCGGGGAGTCTGGCCCTCCGGCCGGGTGAGCCATCCGCCCACGCGGAAGCCGTCCAGGCCGTCATACTCCAGCTCAAATACCTCCAGCCCGGGACGATCGCTGTTGATCTTCCGCAACGTCGGCCGGGGCGGCTGCGCCAGGGCAGCCTGGTAGGTCTGCTGCCAGAACTGCTCATACCCGTCCGGGATGGCCGGCGGCGCGATCTGCAACAACTGCTCCTGTGTGTATCCGTAGGTTGGATCAAAAGGGAATTGGTGAGTAAACATCGCGGGAATCTTCGCAATTTCGGTTAGTGGATGCAATGAGATGTGCATTTCACCACGCGAGTCACAGAGCCACAGAGGGATAAGGAAGGAGGCTTCACAGATCTCCACAGACTGCTATATCAATTGGGTGTTGTAAGAAAGCCGTCACATTGAAACATCTCACAAAGTAGACGCACCTGCATCCCTCCCAAGTGCGATACATTCCGTCAGGTGACAGCGGATAACACAAACAGAAATCTGTGTGCATCAGTGTTCATCTGTGGTTCCCCGAAATCGATTGCGTTACCCGCGCCGGTACTCCGTGTGCCTCTTGTGGTTAGTCTTCAGCCCTTCATCCAGAGCGGTTGCTTCCGGCATGTCGCGCAGGAAGCGGATGGGTACGTGCTGGCGAAACAGACGCGGGTTGTCGCGCTGCGAGTTGTAGGTGTTGGCGTAGTAGGTCTTCCAGAGGGCGACAAGCTGGTCGCTGCCGGCCGGGCGTTTGTTTACCCCCGGGCCGAAGCGGAGCTTTTTTCGGTCCCATGTCGCCGACTCGTCGGGCGTCAGGATTGACCAGCGCTGGTTGCGGAGCCGTTTGATGAAGCTTCCCGCGCACAGGGGCAGCACGTAATGGTCCGGGCGATACCACGCGACGAACAGCTCACCCTCGGCATCGCTGGCCTGCTCGAAACGCACGAAGCCGGTCATGCGGTGGGCGTCGTTTCTCACCTGCCGCTGCATGATGATCGCCTGGCGCACGTCGTCGTCGGTCTCGACTTGCAGCAACTCGCGCTCGCCATGCGTGATCCGCCAGAGCAGCCGATAGAGAATCCAGAAGCGCTGCGGTGAGCGGTGATAGAACACCCGCTCGGCAAGGTCGGCATAGGCGCGTGGCACGCGGGCGGGCCGTGCTCCCGAAACGTCAAGGTCAAGATCCTCCACCAGCGTGAGCTGCTCATCCTCCCAGTCGATCCAGAGCACCTCATCAGGCGGGATGCGCTCGGCCAACAGCTTGCGCATCTGCCGTCGCCACTGGTCATAGTCGCGGGATGCTCGAATCTTCAGCATCACAACTGCCCCGTGATGGCCGAGTCCAGGCCGTCGAAAAGCTCCAGTTGCTGCTGCGGCCGGACGATGCGCCGCCGCAGGTCGCCGCAGTCAATCAGGTGGGCATCTGGGTTGTGGTCGGCGGTGATGACAAATGGCCGGGCTTTCTTGAGCGAGATGCGGAGCTTGCGCAGGTCATCCAGCGTGATCCTGTGGAATCGGCGGATCCTCAGGATCTTCTTCACACTCTGCACGCCGATCCCCGGCACGCGCAGGAGCTGTTCCCTGGAGGCGCGGTTCACATCGATGGGGAAGTATGCCCGATTGCGCAGCGCCCATGCCAGCTTGGGGTCGACCTCCAGGTCGAGATTGGGCTCCTCCGCCGTGATCAACTCACTGACGTCGAAGTTGTAGTAGCGCATGAGCCAGTCGGCCTGGTAAAGCCGATGCTCGCGCACCAGCGGCGGGGCCTTGCTCGGCAGGTATGAGGCGCTATCCGGGATCGGCGTGTAAGCCGAGTAATAGACTCGCCGCAGCGAGTACTTGCGATACAGCTCCGAGGCGGCCAGGAGGATCGTGTGATCCGGCGTGGGCGTTGCCCCGATGACCATCTGGGTGGACTGCCCGGCCGGGGCGAATCTCGGTGGCCTGGCCGACTTTGTCTTTGCCTTTCGCGATTCTTCCCTGCTGGCGGATTCTCTCTCGTGTAT
>JAKORQ010000601.1 GCA_029777755.1 Planctomycetota bacterium | reverse complement strand
CTTCTGCTTACTTCGTGCCTCTATCGACAATCACCTTACCTCGCGCGGGCGGGGGCTGTCCGATCCACTTTGGCGAAACTGCCCTAGCGCGCTGTCGCCTCGACCAGCATCCGGAAGATCGCCAGGTGCTCAGGCTCGTCGCTGATCCGCTCGGGATGCCATTGCACGCCAACAAACAGCGGCATCGATGGATCCTCGATCGCCTCAACGACACCGTCTGTCGCGCGGGCCGTCACCACCAGCCCCCTGCCGACCCGGTCAATCGCCTGCTTGTGATAGGTGTTTACATTGACCTGCGTCTTGCCGATCTCACGCGCCAGCCGTGAGTTGGCGTCGATCGTGACATCATGCCGGCGCAGGACGCCGTCGACCTTGCGGTGCTCAAGAGGATTCTCCCGCGGCAGGTCCGGCAGGAACTGGTGCAGACTCCCCCCGCGATGAACGTTCATCACCTGGCAGCCCAGGCAGATGCCAAGAGTGGGCATACGACGCCGGTCGGCGGCCGCGATGAGCGCAAGCTCCCAGCGCTGTCGCCGGGGATCCAAGGGCTGGGCCTTCGGATGCCAGGTTTGGCCATACAGGGCGGGATCCAGGTCATCGCCGCCTATGAGCAGGATCCCATCAACCTGGTCCAGCTCTTTCTCGACATCTTCCAGGCAATCGCGGAAGAAGATGGAACGTGGCGTTCCGCCGGCCCTCTCCACGCTCTGGGAGTAAAACACGAAGCGATCGTCTGTCGACTTGGGCGATCCGTCTGAATCGCGCGTGAGACCGATTATCGGCTTGCTCATACGGCACACACAAAATGCCGGCGCGCACAGTTCGTGCGCACCGGCCATGTCTACCTGATTGTTAATACCTGGCTGTAGCTTACTCGACGGTCACGCTCTTGGCGAGGTTGCGCGGCTTGTCGACGTTGCAGCCACGCAGCACGGCCGCGTGATACGCGATCAACTGCAGCGGCAACACCGTCAGCATCGGCTGCAGCGGCTCGAGCGTGTCGGGCACGTAGATCACGTGATCAGAGTACCGGCGGATGTTGCTGTCACCCTCGGTAGCCACCACGATCACACGCCCGCCGCGAGCACGCACCTCCTCTATGTTGCTGACGACCTTGTCATACTGCATGCCGCGAGTGGCAATAAAGACCACCGGCATCCCCTCGTTGATCAGCGCGATCGGGCCATGCTTCATCTCGGCCGCCGGCATTCCCTCGGCATGGATATAGCTGATTTCCTTGAGCTTCAGCGCGCCCTCCAGGGCGACCGGGTAGTGATAGCCGCGGCCAAGGAACAGCCAGTTCTCGCGCTTGCAGAACTGCTCGGCTATATCGCGGATCGCGTCGCTCTGGTCGAGCACCATCTGCATCTGGTCGGGGATGCGGCACAGACCCTGCAACATCTCCTCCGTCTGCGACTGGCTCATGAACTTGCGCCGGCCGAGGAAGATCGCCAGCATGGTCAGCACGCTGAGCTGACAGGTGAATGCCTTGGTGCTGGCCACGCCGATTTCCGGGCCGGCGTGCAGATAGACTCCGGCGTCCGTCTCGCGGGCGATGGTCGAGCCTACCACATTCACCACGCCCAGTACGGTGGCTCCCTTTTCCTTTGCCTCGCGAAGCGCGGCAAGCGTGTCGGCCGTCTCGCCCGACTGGCTGATGGCGATCAGTACCGTGCCTTCCTCAACGATCGGGTTGCGATAGCGAAACTCAGAGGCATAGGTGCACTCAGTGGGCACCTTTGCGAGATCCTCAAACAGGTAATCGCCAACCAGCCCGGCGTGCCAGGCGGTTCCCTGGCCGGTGAGGATGTATCGCTTCGCTTTCACCAGTTCGCGGGCGATGCCGGAGATACCCCCGAGCACAACCCGTCCCTCGCGCGGCTCGGCTCGGCCGCGCTGACAGTTCCTGATGGCATTGGGCTGCTCAAAGATTTCCTTGAGCATGTAATGCGGGAAGCCGCCCAACTCGTACTCTTCCAGCTTGTTTTCAAGCAGCGAGATGGTGGGCGTGACGTCGATGTCATCGATGGTGCAGGTGCGGAACTGCCCGGGATGCAGCACCGCCATCTCATTGTCGTTGAGGTACACCACCTGGGCGGTATGCTCCACGATGGCACTGGCATCGGAAGCGACGATGTACTCATCCTTGCCGATGCCGATGATCAGGGGGCTGCCCTTGCGGGCGACTATCAGCGTGTCCGGCTCGTCGCGGCAAATCACCGCGATGCCATAGGTGCCCTCGACCTGGCGCAAAGCCGCCTGCACGGCGTGCTGCAGCAGGGACTGCCCCTGCATGTGGTTCTTTTCCTTAAGGTCGGCGTACAGGTCGCCGATGAGCATCGCCAGCGCCTCGGTGTCGGTCTGGCTGGTGAACTTGTGCCCCTTTTCCTCCAGCAGCTTTCGCAGGGCAACGTAGTTCTCGATGATGCCGTTGTGCA
Organism: Planctomycetota bacterium; assembly: GCA_029777755.1. Lineage (GTDB taxonomy): Bacteria > Planctomycetota > Phycisphaerae > Tepidisphaerales > Tepidisphaeraceae > CAIQIQ01. The sequence continues at coordinate 396 of JAKORQ010000601.1, read as the reverse complement.
CCAGGGCGATGCAGCCGGAGTCGTCGGTGTGCGGATGGGCGTTGGTCTCGGTGGGCGCTCCGTGCGTGGCCCAGCGGGTATGGGCCATGCCCACGCTGGCCTTGGGCAGCTTGTTCTGCCGCACGGTGTCCTCAAGGACACTTATTCGGCCGACCGCCCGGCGGATGTGCAACTGCTGCTTCTCATCGATCACGGCAACGCCGGCCGAGTCGTACCCCCGGTACTCAAGCCGCTTGAGACCCTCGATTAGTATTGGCTGGGCCAGCTTACGCCCTACGTAGGCTACAATACCGCACATCCGAAATCCTTTTCTCCCCCCATGGGGTTTCCCGGGGCCCACTGCCCCGGCGATCATACAATTGGACGTTCCACCCGCAGCAACTTATTCTTGCCTAG
>JAKORQ010000600.1 GCA_029777755.1 Planctomycetota bacterium | reverse complement strand
CTCGCCAGCGTTCTTTGCCTCTTCCGAAACCGGCGCCCAGCCGGCGACCTTGTAGGTCTTGCTGGCATCGATGAGCTTGCCGTTCAGGCGCATGTCGCTGATCCGCTTGCCCATGTCTGCCAGCGGATCGCAGGCGTAGGTCAGGCCGCCGACGCGCACCATGTCGCCGCCCTGCTGGTAGTAGGGATCGGGATTGAACAGATTGTCGGCCACGTCTTCCAGGATGGTCTTGATCATCTCACCCTTCATGTCGGTGAGCGTCGCGTAACTGTAGGTGGTGGCCGTCATGTCCATCAGCCACTCGCGCGTGATCGGCTGGCCGGGCAGCAGGGTGGTGCCCCAGCGGAAGCCGGGCGAGAAGGCGATGTCGGCGCCCTGCACATCCATCAGCGCATCGATCAGGAGCTGATCGCCCGTGCCATTGAAATTGCCGCGGCGATAGAGAAGGCCTTCGGTGACGGCGAGCGTCTCGTTCAGCTTGGCTTCATGCGGCGCGCGGATGCGCGTGATGAGTTCATTCATCTTCGCATCGGCCGGCAGCATGTTGGCAAACACGGGCAGCAGCTTGTAGCGATAGCCGGTGACCTTCTTGTCCTTGACCTCCAGATCGAGCACGCCAAGGAACTTGCCGTTGGAGCCGGCGTTGGTCACGATGGTCTGGCCACCCTTGTTGTTCACGATGCTGGCCACCGGCATGCCGTCGTGCGTATGGCCGCCCAGGATGGCGTCGATCCCGCTCACGCGGCTGGCCATCTTCAGATCGACGTCCATGCCGTTGTGGCTCAGCACTACGACGGCGTTCGCACCCTTGCCTCGGGCCTCGTCCACCATCTTCTGCATGTTCTCGTCCTGGATACCGAATTCCCACTCGGCCACCATGTAGCGCGGGTTGGCAATCGGCGTGTACGGGAATGCCTGGCCGATGATCGCCACGGGCACGCCGTTGATCTCCTTGATCACGTAAGGCGAGAACACCGGATCGCCGAAGTCGGTGGTCTTGACGTTCTGCGCGATGAAATCCACCTTGCCGGCGAAATCCTTCTTGATGATCTCCTGCACGCGCTCCATGCCGAGGGTGAATTCCCAATGGCCGGTCATCACGTCCACACCCAGCAGCTTGCAGGCATCGACCATGTCCTGTCCCTTGGTCCAGAGGGCTGTGGCGCTGCCTTGCCAGGTATCGCCGCCATCCAGCAGCAAGGCTCCGGGGCGGCTTGCCTTCAGGCGCTGCACCAGGGT
>JAKORQ010000599.1 GCA_029777755.1 Planctomycetota bacterium | reverse complement strand
GTGCCATCGTGCAAGAGGATCGCGCCATTCTCGATGACTGGCGAGCTGATCGGGGCGACCCAGCGCGCCCTTAATATTCTCGTCGGTACGTTATTCACGTTCGCGTTGCTCGTGTGCCGTTGCGACATGTGCGACGGTCTTGTCCAGCAGCTTCTCGCTGGGCTTTTCGTGGGTTCGTCTGCGCCACCAGAAGTAGCCGGCCGCCGCCAGCACCGCCATGATCAGGCCGATCATCAGCCAGTGCTCGATGCCGGCAATTTTCTCCTGGCGAAACTCCTGCAGTTGCTCCACCGAGCCAAGGTGTTTGCCAACCCAGTAGCCAAGCGCCACAAACAGCCCGCCGCTGACCAGGGCGGCGATCCCGTCGGCGATAATGAACTTGACCAGGTTATACCGGATCGTGCCGGCCGCTATTACCATCGCCCCGCGGATACCAGCAAACAGTCGCCCGATCGCCACCACCCAGATCCCGTACCGCTCAAACAGTACCTCGGCCTGCCTGATGCGCGACTCGGTGACATGCTTGCCTATGAGCGGCACCTTAGTGATGTTCAGGCCATAGCGCTTGCCGACGTGATACAGGACAATGTCGCCGCCGATGATGCCGGTCCAGCAGGCGATCGATACCAGGACAAGGTTCAGAGTGCCATTGCCGACGAGGAACCCACCGATGATCAAGGGAATGTCTTCAGGCAGCGGCAACCCCATTCCGCAGGCAAACAAGAGCCCGAACAGAACGAAATAGCCGCCCGCCCGCACCCATCTCTCAACCGAAAACAGGACGGACGCGAGAATTAACAATCCCATTAGTCTAGATGTAATACATGGATTGCTGTGAATGTCCACCTCGCATCGCCTGCTCTGCGAGATCCTCCACAGTGAGCTTATCCAGCACCTCGTCCGTAGATTCCGTCAGCTTCTCGTTAATCAGGCGAACGGCGACCTCCCCGGGCGACAGGTCATCCGGGGTGGCCGTGTAGTCCTTCACCGTTAGGCGACCTTCCAGTCGCCGAACGATGTCGCCAACCTTAATGTCCCGCGGCGACCGCGATAGCCGGTATCCACCGCCGCTGCCGACCTTGCTCTCCAGGAAATCCCCGCGCCGCAGCGCAAGGAGGATCGCCTCCAGGAACTTGGCTGGCAGGTTCTCCTCGCGTGCCAAATCCTTGGACTGTATATAGTTATGAGGCCACAGGCGCGCCAGGTGCACCACCGCCCGCAGCCCGTATTCTGTGCGTTTCGATAGTTTCACTTCGTTTTCCTTAATTTCCTATCGAAATGCTATAGTTTTAACTGGCGAGAGTCAACCGCAGCGGGTAGGCGTATTCCTCTTCGCGCTTCCGAGTTGGGGCACAAGAAAAAGATTAGCAATAAAAACAAAGACTGCCAACAACTCCAGGGTTGCTGGCAGTCCTGTACTGGTTTCCTGATCGACGACCGGGCCTTAGCCGGCAACGGCAGCATCGAGCGCGGCCTTGAAATCCTTCTCAGGACGCAGGCCGACGAAACGCTGCACCACTTCGCCACCCTTGAACAGGATGACCGTGGGGATGGCGCTGATACCAAACTTCAGCGACACATCGCGGTTGGCGTCGGTGTCGAGCTTGCCGACCTTGACTTTGCCCTCGTATTCCTTCGCCAGTTTCTCGATCGTGGGAGCGAGCATCCGGCATGGCATGCACCACTCCGCCCAGAAGTCAACGAGCACCGGAACTTCCGACTTCACGACTTCCTGCTCGAAATTCTGGTCAGTAAACTCAATCACGTTCTCACTTGCCATCAAAAAGCTCCTTCTGTGCTCGCTTGGTGCACGATGATAGATTTACAGTTAGTGAACAGTCAACGACCCTGCTGAAGCAGCGCCGCCCGCACCTGCATCATGGTGACGATCGCGGCCGCCAGGATGAGAAGCCCCATCACAACCATGCTGATCGGCAGCGCGATGCCCTCGCCGAAAGGAGAGTCCTCGCCCAGCAGGATCGCCGCGATCCCGCCCAGCGGCAGTATCACGCCCATCGTCAGCAGCAATGGTATGATGGTTCGCTTGAACTCCACCTGTTTTGCCTGCTCGTTGAGCTTCAGCACCGCGCTGGGAACCCTGGGACCGGCAGATGAAGCTGGCGCAGGCGACGGCACCGCCTCGGGCTCCTCGATGGGTGAAGCGGGCCGGCCGGCAAATCCAGCCGGCGCTGCCGGGCGAGCCTTACGCGGCTTCTCGCCTGTCTCCAGCGGAGCTGGCTCGGGCTGTGCCTGGGCCTCGGACTGCTCCTGAGTTTCCTCAGCACCGGCCGATAACGCCTCAAGCGCCTTAGCAAAGTCTTCATTTGAGCTGCCGGCCATAGATCTCTCCTTGTCGAAGGGAAGTTTTACCGCTTCGCCTTTGCATTTCCAGAGCGGCGACAGCTTCCGCAAAGGTATACTAATCGTATGAGCGTCGCAGAGCCGACAGCCCGCCCGCCCGTGGTGGCCGGAATGTTCTATCCACGATCAGCGCTGGAGTGCCGGCAGGCGGTGGAAGATATGTTTCGCCATGCCCTGCCGCCGGTGGCTGGCTCATGGATCGGCGCCCTGGTGCCGCACGCGGGATGGATCTGTTCCGGGCAGGTAGCGGCCGACGCGGTGGCGAGCATGAAGGCGGCCAACCCCGCGCCCGACCTCATCCTGATCTTCGGGGCAGTACATACCGTGGGCGGGGTAAGCTACGGCGCGCTGGACGATCACGCCTCCTGGGAAACGCCGCTTGGCGAAGTGCCGCTGGCGCAGGAGATTAGCAATGAGCTTGCGCGGCGCGTGCTACTGCTGAGATACGACCAGCGCGTGCACCGCCGCGATCACGCCATTGAGGTGCAGCTTCCGCTGATCAGGTATGCCTGGGAACAGACGCCGATCCTGCCAATCGCCGTGCCGCCGATCCAGCAGGCAGCCGAGATTGGCCGACAGACGGCCGCCGCACTAAAGGCGATGGACGTGCATGCAATCTACTTCGCCTCGAGCGACCTGACACACTACGGGCCCGACTACGGCATCGACATTGCCGGCGAAGGTGAATCCGCTCTCCAGTGGGCAAGGCAAAATGACCGGCGGCTTCTGGAGAAGATCGGGCAACTGCAGGCGGACGACGTCGTCCCGGAAACGCAAGAGAACTACAACGCCTGCGGCGGCGGCGCAATCGCCGCCCTGCTGGGCGCCTGCCTGGAACTCGGGGCAAAGACCGCCCATCTGCTGCGCCATACGAACAGCTACGAAGTGCTCTCCCGCACACTGGGCAGGCAGCGCGCCGACAACTTCGTTGGGTACGCCGCGGCGCTGGTCGGCTGAAAGAGCAAGTTTTCCATTTTTCCAGTTATCCACCGAGTTGTCCACCGGTTATCCAGAATGCAAACCCAATAAATAAAACCACTTACGGATTTTCTACAGAAAGATTTTGCAAAAGACTTTATTCCATTCGTCCAGTTCGCTAAAGTAATTGGGCTCAATGTGAACGGCCGACTGCAGCGCATGATGTGGTCTGCGGACGGCGAGAAACGGTGGCATTGAGGCAAAGACAATCAAGCAGATTGCCGACGGATTGGGCTGTTTCGCATGGATGCGGACTGCGATTGCCCCCTGCTGGGAGGGCATGGAACCAGAAAGCAGGACACGCAACCATGAACGAACAGGATTTTCAAGGCAAGCTGGCTGAACTGATGAACGAGATCAGCGCTCTTCCCACGCTGGAACGCGAGAAGATGACGAAGATCGCCGACCAGACGCGCCAGAAGCATGAGCAGGTGAAACAGACCGTCAGCAGTCTCCAGGAGAGCCTTGATTACCTGCGGCTCTCGATCAAGTACCTGGTCTTTGATCTCGAGGCCACTCGTCGTGAGAACGGGTACCTGAGGAAGATGCTGGAGCAGTCGAGCAACAACGGCACGACGCAGGCATAGACGAGACATTAAGAAGCGTTGGCGGCTCCAGGAGCTAAGCCGCCGATCGACTCACGCCCGAAGCTGCAGTGATGCAGCTTCGGGCGTTTTTCTTTGCATCATTCAATACGTGCGGAGGCTGCGATGTCACTTCTGCTGGAGCCGCTCAACAGCAAGTGAAGCGGCTTGTCCTGTAGGCCACGTTACGTTGAATCGACAAAAGCCTATCCGAGAAAGGGACAAAGGCTCAGTTACTTAGTCGCCTTGTGATGTACGGCTTCCCGTTTCCGCGGCTTTGATCGCGCATGTTCGTCGATGATCACGTTACCTCCCGCGAGCGGAGGACCGCCCGCTCCACTTTGCGCGCCGGCGTCTGAAGGCGGTTTACAGGTGCTCACGGGCGGCCAGCGGCTCGAGTATTTCCTCGCGCACCGGCTCCTGTCTCCGCCGACGCTTGAACATCTCCTGGATGTCGTCCAGCAGCGAATAGGCCACCGGCGTGACCAGCAGCGTCACCAGCAGGCACAGTGATTGCCCACCGATAACCACGATCGCCACCGCCTTGCGTTCCTGCGCGCCCGGGCCGGTGCCCAGGGCCAGCGGCAGCATGCCGGCCACCAGCGACAGCGTCGTCATCAGGATCGGTCGCAGTCGCTCGCGGTTGGCCTGGATGATCGCCTGGTAGCGCCCCATTCCCTTGGCGCGCAGCCCGTTGGTGTGGTCGATCTGAAGAATGGCGTTCTTCTTCACCACGCCAAACAGCACCAGGATGCCAAGCGCCGAGTACAGATTGAGCGTGCCATCGCTGAGCCATAGCGACAGCAGCGCAAACGGGATCGAAAGCGCGATCGAGAGCAGGATCGTCATCGGGTGAATCAGGCTCTCGTAGTTGGCCGCCAGGATGATGTACATGAACCCCATCGACAGCGAGAAGGCCCAGATGAACTCCACGAAGGTGCGCTCCAGCTCACGGCCACGGCCGGATACCGTCACCGAGTAGGTGGCAGGCATATCCAGCGAGGCGGCCGCCTGCCGCAGGGCATCCAGGCGGTCGGCCAACGCGTAACCGGGGCCAACAGACGCCGAGATTGTCACCGCACGCTGACGATTGAGGCGCTCGATACGCGAGGGAGCCTGTCCGCTCTCAAGCGAAGCGACGTTACGCAACTCAACCAGCCCGCCGCCGTTGCGTCGCGGCAGCATCAGCATGTCCAGCAGCTCGGGGCTGTTGCGGTCTTCTTCCTTGAGGCGAATCTGCACGTCGTAGGACTCGTTGGTCTCGGGATCGCGATAGCGGCTGATCTCATCGTCGCCGCCAACCATGAGGCGCAGCGCCGTTCCCAGGTCGCGGATGCTCACGCCCAGGTCCTCGGCACGTTCGCGATCGATATGCACGCGCACCTCCGGCGAATCCATCTTCAGCGAGCTCTCGGCCTCGATGACGCCCTCAATCCTGCCGTCCTGCGTCATCGCTACCAGCTCGTTGGCATACTCGGCCAGTTTTTCCAGTTCCGGCCCGCGGATGATGAAGGAGATATCGGCACGGCCGCCGCCGACATTGAAGGATGGCTGGTTGCGCACGGCGATGTGCAGGTCGCGGTACTTCCGCAAAGTGGCGCGGACCTTGTTCATGACGTCGCGCTGCGTGTAGTTGCCACGGAAAGCAGCCAGCGGCTCGCCATCCAGCGTCGATTTCCACAGGCGCTTGAAGGAGAAGTATCGCTCTTCATGCGGGGCGATGCGGACATATACGCGGCCGGTGTTGACGTTGCCCATCCAGCCGCCGCCGGCCGTCGCGAGAACTGTGCGGATCTCCGGCATGGCAAGCAGATCCTGCTCGATTCGGCGCATCACCTCATCGATAGCGGCAAAACTGGTGCCCTCTCGCGCGGTCACGTTGACGGTGAACTCACCCTCATCGACGTCAGATGGCAGGTAGTCCTGCCGCACCATCTTGTAGAGGGGTATGGACGACGCCATGACCAGTGCCGCGAGAACGATCGTCAGGGCGCGATGCCCCATCACGAACTTCAGCAGCGCCGTGTACACGCGGTCGATGATGGCATAGAAGCCGCTGCGCGACTTTGCCCCGTGCTCGGGATGGACCTTCTCCACCTTAAGGGCACGGGCGCCCAGCATCGGCGTAAGCGTGAAGCTCACAAGCAGGCTGACCAGCACCGCCACCGCTGCGGTCATGCCAAATTGGTAAAGGAATCGCCCGGAGATCGAGCTCATGAAAGAGACTGGAACGAAGATCACTACCAGCGAAAGCGTGGTGGCGAGGACGGCCAGGGCGATCTCGGCCGTACCCTCGCGGGCCGCATCCACCGGCGACATTTTCTTCTCTTCCACGAAGCGGAAGATGTTCTCCAGCACCACGATGGCGTCGTCGATGACGATACCGACCATCAGCACCAGGGCGAGCATGGTCACGCTGTTAAGCGTGAAGTCCATTGCCCACATCATGCCAAAGGTGGAAACCACCGACGCGGGGATGGCGACGCCGGCGATAATCACCGCCCGCAGGGAACGCATGAACGCCAGCACCACCAGGCAGGCAAGGATCGAGCCCAGGATCAGGTGAACGTCAATCTCGTGCAGAGCGGCGTAGATGTAGCGCGACTGGTCCTCAATGACCTCCAGCTTCACCCCCGGGGGAAGCTGTGCCTGCACCTTGGCCATCTCGGCCTTCACGCCCTCGATCACCTCGACGGTGTTGGCGCCAGACTGACGCCGGATCTGCAATGAGACGCTGGGCATGCCATTGAGCCGCGAGACTGAGCGCTGCTCCTTGGTGCCGTCCTCCGTGCGAGCCACATCCTTCACGCGGATTGGCGCCCCGTTAACCACCGCTATGGTGATCTCCCCGAACTTCTCCGGGTCGTCGATCCGGCCAAGCGTGCGCAACTGCGAGTCGGAAATCTCCTGCGTGATGCGTCCACCTGGAATCTCGGCGTTCTGGGCGACGACAGCATCGCGCACGGCCGTGACCGGTATCTGGTACGCAGCCAGCTTCTCGGCGTCCAGCCAGATGCCGATGGAGCGCTCCAGCTCGCCGACGATATTCACCTCACCCACTCCCTTGGCGCGTTCGAGCTGGACCTTTACCAGCTTGTCGGCGATCTCGCTCAGTTCACGTATGGAGCGATCCCCGGAGAGCGAGAGCGTGAGCACCGGGCGGGAGTCGTTGTCGTACTTGGCCGTCACCGGCGGGTCGGCCTCGTCGGGCAAGCGCCGGATCACGCCTGAGACGCGATCACGCACGTCCTGGGCGGCCGAGTCGATGTCACGGTCGAGCTGGAAGGTGGCGATCACCATCGAAGTCCCCGCGCCGCTGATGGAGCGCAGCTCGTCTATACCATCGACGGTATTGACCGCCTCCTCGATGATCTGCGTGACCTCGCGTTCCACCTCCTCAGGCGATGCACCCGGGAGAGTGGTGCGCACGGAAACGGTCGGGAGGTCAACGGAAGGGAAACGATCGATGCCCAGCCGGAAGTAGGACGTAGCGCCGACCACGACCAGCGACAGGATCAGCATCGATGCAAACACGGGCCTCGCGATACAGACTTCCGCGAGTTTGCGCATAACAGGTGACTCCGATTGCTAATGGTCTTGTTGTTCGTTGGCCGGCGTGGCCTCCGTTGTCGCCGGTGGGGATGGGGGTGGCGCCGCCGGATCGGCGGCGTCCTGCTGGCCTATCCGCTCCTCCAGTAGCGGACGCAACCTTCCGATCGCCCGGGCGAGGTCGGATGCATACACGCGTTTATTGTATATCTCCGAGGTGAGCTGCAGCTTGGCGCTCAGGTAATCATCCTGCGCCACCAGCCGCTCAAGGTTGGTGGCCAGACCCGCATCAAACGAGGCCTCGGCCTGCGCCAGAGCCTGCTGGGCAGCTTGCACCTGTATGTTCAATTCGTTTATACGCTGCAGACTGGTGAAGTAATCCCGCCAGGCAGTTTCTACATCCGACTTTATCTGGCGCACAAGCAGTAACTCGAACAGCAACGCCTGCCGGTAAGCCGACCAGGCCTCGCGGACATCCGCCCGAATCCGCCCGGCCGAAAAGATCGGCAGGTTCAGGTCCAGCCCGCCATCCCATTCCCGGTTGGCGGGATTGCTATGCCTCTCGAAAAAGTACTGCAAGTCGACTGCCAGCGAGGGATAGTACTGCCCTACCGCCTGCTGCACCGCGGCCCGCCGGGCCTCGCGCGCCCGGGTGGCCGCTGCCAGGTCATGCCGATTGGCCAGCGCGGCCGCGATGGCATCCTCCATCGCCATCTCCGGCACCTGCAGCAGCTCTTCATCCACCAGCGGCATGCTGGCCGAGTGCACTCCCGTCACCAGCGCCAGTGCCGCGCGGGCATTCTGGACAGCCGCGCGAGTCTCG
>JAKORQ010000598.1 GCA_029777755.1 Planctomycetota bacterium | reverse complement strand
GGCATCTGCAGGACCCTTACCCGCTTGCCCTTGGCCAGTTGCTCTTTCTCGTAAATGTCGATTACTTCCTGCAATGCCTCGCGGTAACCGGTCTCCAGCTGCCAGTGGCTGATTCGCAGGATGATCTCGTCGGGGTTGAACAGCTCCCGCTGAACGTTGAACACACGATACATGCTGAAGGCGAAGGTCGCCGCCAGCAGCAGCACCCCCACCAGGTTCAGGCTCAACCACCAGGGACGCTGTTTTTCATCTCGAGGATCGCTCATGGCCTCTCCGCAGCATTTACATCGTCACTCGCCGTCGGCCGGGTGGCTTCCGACCGGGATCGCCTCTCGAACGGCTCGATCCTGGGGACCGGCGCGCCAAGGCGCTGCAGCGCCAACTGCGATTCATACGCCTTGCCACTCGTGGGCGTTTTAACGATCACTTTCGTGAAATACTGGATCGCGATGTCGCGCATGCCATTGCGCTGGGCCAGGTTGGCGATCTTCCAGTAGATCGGCCCCTCACGGCCCTGCTCCAGAAGCCCCAGTTCGTCGGCCTTCAGGTAGCAGGCAACCGCCTTTTTCTCGTCCTTCAGCGGGAAAAACCAGGTGTCGCCACTGTACTGCCACATGGCCGACGCCAGCGGGTTATTGGGATACTTCGCCAGCCACTGCTCCAGCATCTCCAGGGCGTGGCGGCACTGGTCCGGTTCGTAGCTCTGCACGTAGGTGGCGGCGATGCGCAAGGTGGCCTCATGCGAGAGATCAGAACCCTCGCCGGCCTTCTCGCGGGCCTTCGCATACCACTGGCGGGCGGCCTCACGATCCGGCTGGTCACCCAGGTAATCCACCAGCTCCGCCATCCGGCCCATCGCCATCATCGCCTGCGGGGTATACTTGCTGTCGGGATATCGCTCGATAAGGGAGGTATAGAGGGAGGAGGCTGCCTGGAGGCGGTCGGCGGTCACGGGTGCGATCTGCTGAAGGCACAGGGCCTGCCCGAAAACCGCGGCCTGCCATTGTTCCGAGCCTTCCTGCGCCAACTGCTGAGCTTCTGCATACAATGGATATGCCTTGTCGAAGCCGAGGTAGCTTACCTCGGTTGCCGCCTCCTTGAGGACCTCGGCGACATCCCTGGGAGCACTACCGCTGGCTACTGTTGAAATGACAAGCAGGCACAGCCCGCCAGCCAGCTTCCTTAGCATAGGTGTACACATGCCACGCCTCGTTAGTAATAGTGTTCCGCCGCCCGAGCGAAACGAACGGATTCTAACGAATCGGATTTAATTCGCCACAAACCTTCGTCGAAGCTCGAAAAAGTATGTGGCGATGATTACCCGCTTGCGTATGAGGCTGCTACGATTTAGCATCTCGTTCGGCTTTTCGCCGGACAAAAGCGGGCCCCTTTCGGGGGCGTTTTGTTTAGTTCTACCTGCCTTTTTCCCGGCAAGATCTTCGGAGATCTCATGCAGATTGCGCATCGGATGAACCTCGTCTCAGAGTCGATCACCCTCAAGGTCAGCGCCATGGCAAATGCCCTGAAGAAACAGGGCGTTGACGTGGTCGGCTTCGGTGCCGGCGAGCCTGACTTTGACACGCCTGACTTCATCAAGGAGGCCTGCAAACAGGCCCTCGACAAAGGCGCCACCAAGTACACGCCCACGCCCTGCATCCCTGAGCTGAAGGCTGCCATCGCTGAGAAATTCCAGAAGGAAAACGGCCTGCCCTACAAGCCGGAGAACATCACCACCGGCGCCGGCGGCAAGCACTGCCTGTACATGGCGTTCATGGCCGTGCTCAATCCCGGCGATGAGGTGATCATCCCCGCCCCCTACTGGGTGAGCTACCCCGAGCAGGTGAAGCTGGCCGGCGGTGTCTGTAAGTTCATCACCGGCTCGGAAGCCAACGGCTTCAAGATCACCCTTCAGCAGCTCGAGCAAGCCATCACTCCCAAGACCAAGGTTTTCCTGATCAACTCCCCCTCCAACCCGGCCGGCCATGCCTATACCCCTGAGGAGCTGAAGGCCCTGGCCGAGGTGATCGCCAAATACCCCGACATCGTCGTCTTCTCCGACGAGATCTACGAGAAGCTGATCTACGGCGACCTGAAGTTCGCCAGCTTCGCCAATCTTGCCCCCGGGCTGATCGATCGCACGCTCACGTTCAACTGCCACAGCAAGAGCTTCGCCATGACCGGCTGGCGTATCGGCTACATCGGCGGCCCCAAGCCGGCGATCGACGCCATCAACAAGCTGCAGAGCCAGATGACCAGCCATATCACCAGCTTCACGCAGCAGGCGGCCATCGCCGCCCTGACCGATCCGCGCGGCGCGGAATCGGTCGAGGCGATGCGCAAGCAGTTCGAGAAGCGCGGCGAGCATATGTGGCGGCGTCTGACGGAACTGCCCAACGTGACCTGCGTTAAGCCGCAGGGCGCGTTCTACTGCTTCCCCAACATCGGCGCATATGTCGGCAAGAAGGCCGGCAACACCGAGATCAAGGAAGCGGTAAGCTTCGCGGCCGCCCTGCTGGAACAGGCCCACGTCGCCGTGGTGCCCGGCAACGACTCCGGCTTCGACACCCACGTCCGCCTCTCCTTCGCCACCAGCATGGAGAACATCGACAAGGGCATCGACCGTATCGCCGAGTTCCTGAAGAAGATCGGATAGCCTCTTAACAAACGAGCACCAACGGGCGGCCATAGGTCGCCCGTTTCTTTTTTGGAGGTAGCTCTCCGCATCAGGATGACGGTTAAACTGCAAATGGGATCCCGACTCGTCGGCGCGCCGGATCGCCACCACGGACGCCCTGTTCACGCCCGGGGATGGAATTTCTTGTGT
>JAKORQ010000597.1 GCA_029777755.1 Planctomycetota bacterium | reverse complement strand
CCGGTGTGGCCGGAGCTGTCGGTGAGGATGACGATGTTGCGGGTGAAGAAGGGGGCATGCGCGCCGCTCAGGTTGAGCAGCATGCTGTCCTGCCCCGCCACCGGCACGACGCGCATGCCGGTGACGACGGGGGTTGCCTTGGTCATTGTCGGCCTAGCCCTTCACGGCACCCACAGTCAGCCCGCCCACAAGGAAGCGCTGGGCGTACATGTAGAGGATGGCGACCGGGATGGCCGTCAGCAGCGACGCGGCCATCAGTTCGCCCCATGGCAGGATGTCGCCGACCACCATCGACTGCAGCCCGATCGGCAGGGTCCTGAGCGATTCCGACGTGATGAACACGAAGGCGAAGAGGAACTCGTTCCAGGCGTTGGTGAAGGCGAAGAGCGCGACGGACAGCAGGGCCGGCGCCGCCAGCGGCAGAGTGATGCGGATGAAGGCGTAGAGCCGGCTCGCCCCGTCGATCATCGCTGCTTCCTCGAGCTCCACCGGGATGGAGCGGAAGTAGCCGATCAGCACCCAGGTAGCGAAGGGCACGAGGAACGTCGGGTAGGTGACAAGCAGCGAGCCGTAGCTGTTGATGAGCCCCAGGTCGCTCAGCGTCTGGTAGAGCGGGATGAAGATCAGCGTGCCCGGCAGCAGGTAGGTGATGAGGATCGCGGTGGTCAGCAACCCGGCACCCAGGAACTTGAGCCGTGTCAGCGCGTAGGCCGCGAGCGCCGCAATGGCGACCGAGATGACGGTCGCGAGCGCCGCAACCAGGATCGAATTGCCCAGCCATACGAGGAAGCGCGAACCGAAGATCAGTTCCTGATACTGATTCAGCGTCGGCGGATCAGGCCAGAAGATCGACTGCCGCTGGCTGATCTGCGTGGTCGTCTTGAACGAGGTGATCAGCACCCAGTAGAACGGGAACAGCACGAAGGCCATGATCGGCAACAGGATGAGGATACGCATCCCGATGCCCATCCGCTCGCGCTGCTGCGGCTTGAACACCGGCTTCGCCGCCGAGCCGGTCATGCGCTTGCGAAGCGACTGGCCCAGCCGCTCGATACCGCGGTTCAGCATGTCGAAGGGCCAGAAGAACACGTCCAGCACGGCGCTGAAGATGGCGCCGAAGAACTTGCCGATCGAATGGCCGATGCCTTTCTTCTGCACCCCGGCCGCCCGCTCGTCATGCCGCATGTACTTGCTCAGCAGGTAGATGAGGAACGCCATCAGCGGCGCTACAGAAAGAGCAATTGCCGAACCCGGGCCGTACTGCAGCGAACCGATCGCCTTTTCGTAGGCGAGGATCGAGTAAAGGCGGGTCGCGCCCGAGGGGCCGCCGCCGGTCATCAGGAAGATGAGGCCGAACTGGTTGAAGGTGGAGATGAAGCTCAGCAGCAGCACCACGAGGATGACGTAGCGCATGCCCGGCAGCGTGACGTAGCGGAAACGCTGCACCGCATTGGCGCCGTCCACCTCGGCCGATTCATAGAGCTCGGTGTCGATGGCCTTGAGCCCGGCGAGCAGCAGCAGGGTGAAGAAGGGAATGCCCTTCCAGACGTTCACCGCAATGACGCTGCCCAGGGCCAGGTTGGAGTCCGACAGCCAGCCGAGCGGCTTGTCGATGAGGCCCATGCCCTGGAGGATCGGGTTGAGACCACCGAACAGCGGGTCGTAGATCGACTTCCACGCAAGCGCCGTGACGATCTCCGGCACGATCCACGGCAGCAGCATGATGGCCGACATCAGGTTGCGCCACGGCAACTTGGAATGAAGGATCATGGCGATGATCATGCCGGTGACGAACTTGATCGACAGCGACCAGAAGGTGAAGTTGATCGTGTTCGAAAGGCTCAGCAGGTAGTCGGAGTTGGTGTAGAGGCGCTGATAGTTGCGCAGGCCCACCTGCACGGTGTCGCCGGTCTGGAAGTTGAACGTTGTCATCGACATCAGGATGGCGCTGATGAAGGGCCAGAAGATGAGACCGGCCATCAGAACGACCATGGGCAGCACGAACAGGTAGGCAATCTTCCAGTCGCGGCCGAAGATTGTCCGCACGCGCCGGGCCATGGACATCGGCCGCATCTGTCGTTCGATGCCGGGATTTACCTGAGCGTGATCAACCATCGACTATCCCCTAGAAACACTGTCATGCGCGGCTGCTAGCTCGCACGCCGTGACATGAAACCTTTGCGTACGACGGCTCACGCAATCCCGCCCGGGTGCGGCCGATGACGCTTTTGTGGTCAGGCTGAGTAGGGAGGGCGGTTGAGCCGCCCTCCCCACCGACAGCCTTACGGCTGCACCATGCCGCCTTCTTCGAACAGGTCGCGCATCTTCTGGTGCGCATCCTTCACGGCATCGGCAGGCGACAT
>JAKORQ010000596.1 GCA_029777755.1 Planctomycetota bacterium | reverse complement strand
CTTCACATCGAATGGTCGCTCGAGGGCATCGCGACTCCGGGTAAACATGCTGCCCGGCACACGGCGGGTGTTGATTACGAAGTCACGGATTGTGTTGTTGTCAACATCTACCAGCACCACCTTGTAGCCGATCGGCCCAACTAGTGGATAGCCGCTGGTGGCAAAAGGCGCGCGATCGCCGGACAGGGCCACAACTGCCGATCCGGCATAGGTCGCCAGCGGCCCGGTGGAGGGGACGAAGTCCAGCTTGGCCGCCCCGGAAAGCGGCTGGAAAGTGGCCTGCAGGAGAGTGTCCCTGTCTGGACGAAGCAGTCCGCTGGCCTGGTGGTCGATCAGGTATGAAAGCTCAGGGTAGCCCGTTCGGATGATCATCTCTCCGGGCGGCTGGAACTTCTTTTCCGTCACCGGTAGCAGGTCGGCCGTGAAGTCAGGCCAACCGTACCACGTGTTGCGGATGATGCGCAGGAGCGTGTCGGGATCGTCGCGGACCGGCCGGGTGCCGCGAAGTTCCATGCCCTGGTTGGTGGCGTAGAGCCGGCCGAAGTCGTTAAAGGCGAGCCCACGGGCACAGCGGATCCCGTGCGCCTCAAGCCGCAGGTCGCCGCCGGTTAGCCCCACCGAGTAGATGGCGGCCGTCGCCTTGCCGTTGACCGGTGGCTGCACCCAACTGCTCTTGCTCTTGCCGAATGGCTGGAAGGGTCCGGTGACGGCGATGTCATTGCCACCGAACAGGCCGGATCGTGGATTTGGCGTGTCAAAGCGATATCCCAGCAGCTTGTAGGGAACGGCCGGCAGATCGCAGGCCTCGCTGAACCGATCGACCCATCCCTGCTGCCAGTTGTCCAGGCCCACAACGCCAGAGTTGGTCATGGAGCCGATGGAGAAGTAGATACGGTCATCGAAGCGATTGACCACCAGGTCGAGTACGCCGTGCTCACCTTCGGCCGGGAGATCGCCGACGATCGTCTGGGAGTTCCCCCTGTAGTCGAAGGCGGTGATCATTCCGCGCCCGTTGCTGTCACGGTGAAGAACGTAGATCTTGCCCTTGGCGGCCGCCATGCCCCCAACCGGGCCACGAACATGTCCCTTGCCGATCAGCTTGCGATCGCGCGGATAGATCTCGAAATAAGCGCCACTTGGCCGATAGCCGAAAATCCGTGGCTCATCCTCCAGTCCACGATCGGCGATGATAATCGAGCCATCCTCATCGAAGGTGATGGCGGTGGGAGAGGTGAGATTGCGAACGACTGTCTCAAGTCGCAGACCGGCGGGATACTCCACGATCGCGCGATCTATCGGTTGGCGGGCGGCATTGGGAATGAACGTTGGCCTGGAGGCACAGCCGGCAAGCAGGGTGCCGGCTAGCGCCAATAACATCCAGCACACACATCGGAAGGCGTTTGATTGCTTCACGTTCATATCCTCGCCTCTGGGACATGCCGCAAGAGCCGGATGCCCCGCTGTGTAGTTTAGCCCGCTTCCCCATCGCGACAAGCCGTAATCGGGCGACCGGCCCTCGTCAGCATGCATTTGCGATGGTCAATGGATAAACCGCATCTCGCCAAAGTTGGGGATCAGGTCTGGAGCATTGGGATGGCCAAGTCGAAAGCCAGCCGGCCAGTACACCAGCAGTGCCCGTCCAAGCATAAAGCGCCCCGGCACCACCCCCGCCTGGGCATCCACCTGCTCGGCGGGAAGATGAACCGGGCTGTCCCAGAAGCGGCCATCTTCTGAAAGCGGGGAGTTGTCGCCAAGAGTGAAGTACTCATCTTCACCAAGCTTGATGGGATT